>CAZGVZ010000282.1:0-359 GCA_964529145.1 uncultured Fibrobacteraceae bacterium
TCGCCGGAGAAGGTGGCTCCTACCTCGCGATAGGAAAATGAAGCTTTCTCCCGGTCCGCGACAATCTCGCACAAAGTCCCGTATTCCGGTCTGGAAAGAAAGATCATGCTTCACCGCATCCCTTCCCAAGCGGCGGTGATCCGCCACGACACCGAGGGCCCCGCCGGGTCCCCCTTGTTGCTTTCTACCGGAGATTCACCATGCCGTCATTGCACCTCGCAGTACACCGAGCCGGTTCACGATTCCCGATGAGCGATACATACTCATAAGGTAATGCAGGAGCGTGGCGGGCCTTCCTTTCACTTTCACCCCGTAAACTTCACCGCATGATTTCCCGGAAGCGATCGGAATGATGAATC
>CAZGVZ010000282.1:369-6086 GCA_964529145.1 uncultured Fibrobacteraceae bacterium
TTTTCATCGGCAATCCATCGATCGCCGCAATGACGTTCTCCGCCGCGCAGAGGCCCTGGTCGAGCGCCGCCTGGACCGACAGGCGCCATTGTGCTTTCGAACCGCAGCACGCGATATCGCCGGCCGCGAAACGGTTTTCCCCGAACCGCAGGAAACCATCGACCCTGATCCGGCCTCCGGCCCCTTTCTCCGTGGTGAGCGTGTGCGTCAGTTTCGGCGCGACGAGACCCGTGGTCCAGATGCAGAGAGCATCGGAAATCCGTTCTCCAGTCGACAGCACCACCTCCCGTTCGGTGATCTCCTCGACTTTCGAGGATAGACGCAGCAGAACACCGAAATCTCCGAGCTGTTTCTCCACATACCGCTGGATCCAGGGGGAAAGCGAAGGAAGGAGGGTTCCGGTCATTTCAGCGACGATCACCTCCTCGTGCATTCCTGTTTTTTGAACGAGGTTCCGGATGTTCGATGCCGTTTCGACCCCGGTGTATCCCCCTCCGCAAACCACGTATCTTCCGTAATGCCCGCTGCGGACCGCGTCCCTCACACGATTGGCGTCGTGAACCGTATCGAGCCTCAGTGCATACGCGCGGAACTGATCGTTCGGAGGGAATGCGGTCTGTGATCCGGCGGTGAGAATGAGATAGTCGTACCCGATCGTGTGCTCGCCGAGGGTGATCGAGCTGCGGCCGGTATCGATCGAAACCACGGGCTCGCAGAAGAAAGTGAAATTCCATTGGTCCTTCAGGGGAAGAATGGGATGGAGAAGGCGCTGCGAGGCGACGTTCCTGCTCACGACATCCGGGATCAGGGGGCGAAAGTGGCTGTTTTCATACTTGTCGACAAGAATGACTTCCACCCGTTCCGTATACCGCGAAAGACGCCGCGCTGCCGAAAGCCCTGCGAAACCGCTTCCGACAATAACTACTCTGGATTTTATCACCGTTCGCCCCCTTTTCCTTCCGACGCCCCGATATCACCGGGTTTTCGGTATCAGCCGATGAATTTCCGATCGCGACCGTTTCCCGTACCGTCTGCGCGGCATAACCCCACTCGTTATCGTACCGGCTCATGATCTTCACCATGACGTCTTTTTAGTCAAGCAGTAATGAGACATATGGCGAGCACAAGCGGGGTGCCTGCGGCTGTCGCCACATTGATACCGAGATAAGGGATCAGTTTCCGGGTGGAAGCGGCGAACCTGAACGCTCCGTAAGCCGCGACGGCTCCGAGCGACACCGGTATCAACCCGGTCAGGGCGGTCCCGGGAAGTATGCCTCCGATCACACCGGCGACTATCGTGCAGAAGGCCCCCCCTGCGAACAGTGAAAAAAGAACGGCTCCCGTTTTCCGTCCGTACCGTATCAGTACGTTTCTGCGGCCGGCGGTGCGGTCCGCCTCGATATCCGGGAACTGGTTGAGGAGCAGCAGGTTACTGACAAGAAAGAAGAGCACCAGGGAGACCACTCCCGCGGACGCGGAGAAACGGCCGGTCAGGGCGACACATACACCATTCACCATGACCGTCCCGAAACCGAGCCCTGGTGCGACCAGGCATACCGAAGGAATCCTCACGAGAAACGGTGTGTACGAGAGTACGATGAGTAAACCAGTCGCGATGAAGGGAACGATGACCGGGCCGACCGAAACCGTGAACCATGTCCCTATGAGCAGCACGGCGGCGCTGCATGCAATAGCGAACCGGAGCGCCATCGGGGCGTACACCGGATGCCGCTGCAGGAAGCCGCTCCCCCCGCTCAGCGGGGTTCTGACCGTAAGAGCGTCGAGACCCGAGCGGAAGTCGAAATATTCGTTGAGCACGTTCACAGCGACATGCGCGAGGAGCGCCCCGGCGAACACCGCTAAAAGACGGACCGGATCTATCGTATCTCCGATTCCGTCGAATCGCGCCGCGGCATAACCCGCAAGAGCGCTCACAGGCGCCAGAATGAGAAACGGTATGCGCATGGTTCCCGCTATGGTACCGATCATCATTTTCACGGCGGCTATCTCCTTTCATTACCGAAATCGGGAATTGCGTTTATCGGAATAAGGAATCGCTGGTGGGAAGCACCACGGGATTTCGGCAGGTGTGCCGTCACCGGGATACTCGATCGTCGTTTCGTTTTATCGATGCGTGGCGGAATCATCCGCAGCGGTGTCACGATCGGTAGTATCACGCAGGGTGGTATCGTTCCGCAGCGCGGTATCGACTTTCCAGCGCAGGGAGTCCGTGACATCGGGAAGGTTGTTTTGCCCGATGCGGCCGGGGATGAAAAAGATCCCCAAAAGAATGAGTATGAATATCAGCGCGAGCGCACCCCAGAGGGGGAATACGGGTGTTCTTCCCTGTGCCATATCGCCTCCTTTGAGGGCTATGACAATGGCAATTACCGTGCCGTCACAGCTTCGCCATGAAATAGGCGCATGCCCTCCGGAGATCGTCTTCGCACTGCAATTGCGCATGCGGCATGGATTTCGAGGAGCAAAGGCCTGGTTTGTCCTGCCACTGGCATTGGATTTGATACACAGGTGCGTGCTATCGATCATGAGACTGTCAATATGCAGGTTTCAACTCCACATCCGAAAAAGGAAGGGAGATCGGAATGCCCGAAAGGGAGCACCCCGGGGCCTTCGGGCACTCCTCGTGAGGGGGAGTTCTTTTCCGTGCATGCCCTGGATCCGTATCCCGGGCCCACCAGGTGTAACTCTGTCTATCGCATGCCGCGGACCGGAATTTTCCTGCACCCGGGCCGAAGCGAGGATTGGTCCATGTGATCGATGCCTGAGATCGGGACACTTGGAATGACCCGCACGCCTGCCCTGGATCAGGGATCCCGACCATACGGACACGGGAAGATTGGCGATTCTTTTCCGGAGTTCGGGTTTGTCCTTTTTCCAGATAATATCCGTGAGCGCCATGTCTTTCTTTATGAGAGTGCCTCCGGTTGTACTCCTCCATCCCGGAACCGGAGCGATGTCCATTACGGAAAACGGCCCGCGTTGCGGGAATGTCCGTGACGTGCCGTGCCGGGTGGATGAAGGCGGTCTGCCTCGTTATAGTGCCGCTCTTGCCGGTCCCAGCCCCTGGCGAGGAGCGGTGGTATGTCGGTGATGTGAACTTTACGGGAAACGAGTCGATCGGGAGAAAGGAGCTGCTCGAACGGATGCGGTTGCGCCCCTCGGGCCTGTTCGAAAAGACCATTTATTCGTTTTCCGCTCTGGTCGAGGATATAGGAGCCATCAAGACCCTGTACCGGCATCGCGGTTATCTCAACGCCTACATCACTATCGCGGAGATCGGACGGGATTCCGCTTACCGGAGGGTCGACATCGGCCTGAACGTCGACGAAGGCCCGCTCACGGTCATCGATTCGATCGTTTCGAGGGGCAATAAGTTATACGATGAAAGCCGTCTGCTGCGGATAATGGGAATCGCGCCTGGGGGGGCGTTCGATTCCGCGGACCTGGCATCCGCCTCGGAGGCCGTCACCGACTCTCTCGAATCGGCGGGATACATGTTCGCCGCTGTGCATCACTCGGTCGAACTCGATCCCGGTACCCATACCGTGAAGGTCATCTTCGAGATCAGGGAGGGTCCGCTCGTCAGGGCCGGCGATCTCGAATTCCTGGTACTTGATAAAGTGCGCCCGGAGGCCGTGAAGCGCGAACTGTTGTTCGCCGAGGGGGATCCTTTGACATCTGAAGTAGTGGAGAGATCGATCGAACGCGTCTATGCAACCGGCCTGTTCGACCTTGTCAGGATCGAACCCCTTGACACCGCGGCGGAACATGAACGGGACAGTGCCGTGACCGTCCCGGTGCTGATACTGGTCAGGGAAAGTGACATGCTGCGGCTGAGGGCCGGAGGCGGCTATGAAACCGACGATGGCTGGAGCCTGAGACTCGAAATCGGATACCGGAACCTCTTCGGGCTCGCCCACGGCCTGACAGGACAGGCTACCGTCTCCTCGGATGTCATCGGGGGCAGGGTCATGTACCACTACCCGTGGCTGTTTTCGGCCCCTCTGTCCGCGGATGTCGTGACCTATCTCGAACGGCGCGACGAAGAGTCGTTCCTGGGTTCATTTTATGGGGTATTCGCATCGCTGGGAGGGAGATTCGGATTCGTAAACACTTTCCGGAGCTGGGTCAGGGCGGAAGGCGTAGACTGGATCGAATTTCCCCCGGAATCTCTTTCCCGCGTGACTGCCCGAAGCACGTTTCTGGTGGGGGCCGGAATCACGCGGGATACACGGAGCCGGGGTCCGCGCTCCGGAACGGGATTCCTTACCAGTTTTGAATCGGAACTGGCGGGGCTCGGCGTCCCATGGAGCGCGCGGTTCTACAGGATCACCTGCGATCTGCGCGCCTACCGGGCCTTCGGAGACGGCCGTTTCGCCGTATCGACCGGACTGCTGTTCGCGTTCGTGAATGGGTACGGAGAGGATCGCGGCGCGGTCCCCGCGCAGGAACTGTTCCGCGCGGGAGAGGGTGTGGTCAGGCCGGTTAGGGGATATGAGCAGGATCAGATCACGCCGGTCGACCAGGATGGCGAGGTGCTTGGCGGCGGTGCCGCGCTCGTGCTGAACCTGGTGGAATTCAGGTTTCCCCTCTTCTTCCCGCTCGACGGAGCGCTGTTCGTCGATGCAGGAAACATCTGGCCGGAAATCGGACGGATATCACCTGGCGGAATCCGCTGGTCAGCGGGGCCGGGAATACGGTTGAACCTTCCGTTTCTGCCGTTGCGTCTGGATTACGGCATTCAACTGAGGAGAGAACCGGAGGGAAGGTTTCACCTCAGCGCCGGTCTGCCCTTCTGACCTTTTAGCATCCGTATAGGTACGCGAACACCGGCAGGGTTTCCACTGCGATGATGATGCGTCGGGCACCCGCCTCCGCAGTACGGTGTCGTAAATTCTGATCAGACCGAATCTTTCGGCGATCAGGTATTTCAGATTCACATCTTCTCCCGGGTGTCTCTTCAGGCCGGGGGAGGGATGGAACGAAGGTCGATGAGCACCCGCCCGTTTGACATTCTCGTACGGTATCGGTGCAGGGGTTTTGAAGGAGGGCCGGAGAGCCGGTTTCCGTACTTGTCGAAGATGCCGCCATGGCAAGGACAGAAAAAGCATTCGATCCCTGAATCGTAGGTGAGGGGACATCCCAGGTCGGTGCAGCTCCTGGAGTACACGACGATTCCCGCTCCCGGTGAACGCAACGCATATACCACGATGTCACCCAGAGAAGAACTCTGCGCGGTATCGGGCTGAGATACGACGATTTTGCGCATGGTTCCTTCCGTGAATGATTCTTCTGTTCCGATGGATCTCCAGACCGACTGGTTTCTGCGTGAAAGGATGAGCGGAGCGAAAGCCGTGACGAGCGAAGGTATTCCAGTCATCGCTGTGGCAGCCGCCCCTATTCCGCCGATCGCCCAGGAGAGCGCGCTTCTGCGATTCATGCCGTCGGCTCATCCTGCGGCTCGGTTTTGGAGCCTCCCGCTCCTGCGGCGGGAGGCGTGGTCGGGGCGGTTCGGCCGTCCCGCTCCATTCTTCCTGAGGGTTTGTCCTGAAAAACGGACCTCTTTCCTCGGAGTCTCAAAATTCTCTTTCGATCGTACCGCACGCGATCGGTTCTCCGGCATTGCCCGAGGGCTGGGTGACGAAATCGTCAGCGTGGGAGGTGATGACCACGGAGCGGCCGATCACGGAAAAACC
>CAZGVZ010000283.1:0-2430 GCA_964529145.1 uncultured Fibrobacteraceae bacterium
TGTTTCTTTTAACCGCTTTCGGCCGTGGGGCAGGACAGCAACCTCGGGCGCAGGCGCCCGGATGTCACTACCGTTCTTCAAGCTAAAGGAGTCCAATGCTGTTGCGCTGGTTCCAATCTCCCTGTATCCCGATTCCCGGTTTCAGGAATATGCCGGGACCGGTTACCGGCATCCTGGAAACGATGAGTGTACAATCTTCGTGTCATATATGATAAAATAAATTCTTAAAACGGCATCTTTCCTGTGAAGGAAAGGTCCCGTTTTTCCGATCGCGGAGCTTTTTCACAGGTGACCCGTGAAAAAGGGGGATACCCGTAACCCGGGTGCTTCCCCCGGTTCACAAGATCCCTGAACGGTTCCCGGGAAAAAGTGCTGGGGTTTTCCTTCTCGGGGAGGGTGCGGGTCCTTCAGCGAGGGTATTTCTGTGGCCAGGCAACTATGAATACTCAGGGCAATTCGGAAAAGAGCGAAACAGTTCACAGCCTCAAGCGGCAGAACGAACAACTGAAAGCCCAGTTGCTCAATACATCGCTCATTTATGAACTCACGAAAGTACTGCACTCCTGCACCAATATCCATGACATCATTAAAACTCTCCTGCTCGGAATGCAGGAAATCATCGAATTCGACCGCGTCATATTTTTCACGATCGATCGTGCCCATTTCGCCCTCACTGCAAACGCCTGGGTAGGTATCCAGGAACCCGAGATAGAAAAAATCCGGATTCCCCTGGGTTTTTCAGGTGGTGAGATAACCGATGCGCTCTTTCTGAACCGGCACATCGTAGTGGAAAAACCGGACCGGAACAACGACCCCTTTTACACTCTCCTCTCTTCGGATTCCTACCTCGTGATTCCCCTGGTGAAGAAAGTGAACAGAAAATGCTGGGAGTCGAAAACATGCAAAAAGACCACATGTCCTGCACATGGCGGTATCAATTCGTACTGCTGGAGCATCAGCGGAAGTGGTCTTCTGATCAATGCGGCGAGTGAGGACGACAGGCGGAACGCCTGCATCAACTGCCCCTGTTTCAAAGTGGAGGGCGTACTGTGGATGGACCGCAACGTGAGGAAGACTCCGGTGACGAGTGACGACATCACCATCATTACAGCGAGCACCACAATGGCAGGCATCGTGATCGAGAACTTTCAGATATTCGATGCCCTTGAAAAAGCAAATAAAAGTGAAAAGGAGATCAACAACAAACTGAAACTGATAAACAGCGAACTTCAGGTCGCATACGCACGCATCAACCGCGACCTCGAACATGCGCGTACAATCCAGCAGGGACTCATGCCGCAGGACCTCGAAGACACTCCTCAGTTCAAGGTCGGGACCAGCTACCAGTCCGCTGACGTGGTAGGTGGTGATTATTATGACGTTTTCAACATAGAACCGGACATCTACGGGCTGGTGGTCGCCGACGTATCTGGGCACGGAGTGGCCTCGGCGCTCATCATGTCAATGGGAAAAGTGCTGCTCAAGACATTCTCGCGTGATGAAAAATCTCCTCAGAAAACACTTGAAAGAATAAACCAGATCTTTCTTTCGGAACTCAAAACAGACCACTTCGTGACCTTTTTTTACGCGATCCTCGACACCGCGCGGCATACGCTCCGTTTCACCTCTGCCGGGCACTGCCCTATCATTTTATTCGACCGTTCCACCGGAACGAGCAGGCTCATCAAGGCAGATGGCCTTTTTCTCGGAGTTTTTCCAGACATGATGCTGCATGAAACCGAACTGAACTATGTTCCCGGAACGATCCGTCTGGTACTCTATACCGATGGCCTCATCGAAGCGAAAAACAAGTCCGAAGAGATGTATGGCGTTGAAAGGCTCAGGGCGGTTGCCGAAAAAACCCTCACTCATCCGGTCAAGAGCACGGTAAACCTCATACTCCAGAATCAGAAGAAATTCTGCGGAATCCAATCGGCGCCCGAAGACGATATCACCTTACTGGTCATCGATTTCTGACTGAAGCTTACATCAACCGCGGCTGGCGGAACGAACAGGTTCCCGGCACGGCATATCGATACCTCAGAATCCCTGCCGGGCGCTGCGGAGCGTGCCCCGGACAGGGTGGAACCGTTTCCGGGGCACGCTTAGGGGGCTCAGAAGCCGAATCGAAGAGACACGTTGATCACGTCGAAGACGTGAAGGGTGTTGTACTCGTAGGAACCGTCAAGCGCAACGTACTTTCCCAGTAACTGATCGGTGGCGGACTTGAAACCTATCCCTCCCGTAATCTTCCAGGGAGTCTGACTGGTAGACATGATCTCCCTCTGGAGGCCGGCCCGCAGGAGAAAAAGCCGGAAGAACTCCTGCTCGATTCCTCCCGCCATTTTCCACGGTTGATCTTTGTAAAGGGGTAACTGGCCCTCGGCCACCAGAAAGGTGGAATACCCGGCCTGGAAAGTTCCTCCCATA
>CAZGVZ010000283.1:2440-4371 GCA_964529145.1 uncultured Fibrobacteraceae bacterium
AGCCGGGTGCGGTTCGAAATAACTGTTTTGGGTTCGTAGGTTTTTCCAGTAGTTTATTACAGGTACGTCCCTGAAAAGAAGTCCGTAACGGATCTGATCCGAGATCTCCCACATGAGCCCGAGATCCACGCCGACACCGATGGAACTGCCTCCGGATGAAATACTCGATGTGCTCTTCACCCGGTTGCTGAGCACCTTGATGTTCGCTCCGAGGGAAACCGGACGCATGGAGGCCGGGAGACGGTTGAATCTGTAGGCCAGCGCGGAGACGAAGTAGAGCTCGGTCATCAGGTGTTCGCGGTCAGCCCGGTAGAGGAGTGCCTGCCCGAAACCGATTTCTCTTGTGGCTTTATTGACATATGATAATGCGATGTTGTCGAGTCCGAAGCGGTACTGGTAGGCGCAGACTGCTTCGGGTCCCGCTACCCATGCCATTCCCGCGGGGTTGTAAAGCACCCCGTATGCATCATCCGACACGGCGACATAGGCGTTGGCCAGTGCGGCGGGACGGGCGAAAAGCGGTACTCCGGATGTCGACAGTCCGGAGAGCGGCTCGTCCCGGTAATCTGCGCGTACCGTGCTTCCGACATCCTGCCCGACCCCGTAATTTATTGCTGCGTAAAGGAGCCCCACACCGATGCAGGATGCCGATGTGATCAGCCACTCCCGTTCGTGATGCACGGCCGGACCATAATAGTTCTCCATCCGGTCGTTCCCCGCGGTCTCGACTCCGTGGAGTCTTCTTACCGCCGCCTTGAGCACCTCGAAGGGCTTTACCCCCGGGGCGCCCAGCATGTTCACCTTCTCGATCGTCTGTCGTGTCAATACATCGATAAGCACCAGTCTCACCCCGCAGCGATCCTTTCCCCATTCCATGCTGCCGTACAGCATCCGGTCCATTCCCGAAGCCTTTCCGGCATCGAGCACGCAGCGCGGATCGCGGCAATGTCCCGGCAGTTTGTCCCCGGTCTTGTTCAGCAAATCCACTATCGCGGCCTGATCGAAACAGTGATAAAAACCGATTTCATGCACGATCGATTTTAGGTCGTATTGAGCCTGGGCCGCAATCTCCTCCGCTCTGTCGAATCGTTCGAGGTCCAGGATGCCTATTTTTACCCTGCTCTCCGGATTGGCTGAGGGTTTCTCTTCAGCCAAAACTGTTCCGATCAGGACAAAAATCAGTAATGTCATTCTACGCTTTTTCACTTCGTCCTCCGTCGCTTCCGATTATTTCATGAGAACCATATGTTTCATAACCCGTTGTTCCTTTCCGCCGATCCGCGCCGAAGCGACCGCGAAGTACCGGCCGTTGCGGCACATACGCTCCCCTTTTTTTACCGAAATCACGTGCTCCGATCCCGCGGGCTGGAGCTCCCGTGACGAGGTGCGTCCGTCCCACCAGACGTAATACGGCAAATTGTCGGCATGAAGGATGAACGACCACACCAGATCGCCGTTGATCGTATAGATGCGAAGTTTGATCTCGGTTCGCGACGCGCTGATGTCCGACTGCAGTCTGATGCAGGTTCCGTAATGCTGCGGCAGCCGTTCCAGCGTGTCGAAAGGATTGTAGTGCGGAAGAATATAGGGAGAAAATGGATTGGGCGCGATCTCCATCGTCAATTTTTCGGAAGGTTGGTACACGACGGTGTAAATCGAAAAATGGGTCAGCGCCGCACTCACCTGGCTGCCGTCGGACGAGACCACGGAATTCGGCAGCGGCTCCCAGATAAGTCTCTCTTCGTCCCATTTTGCCACGGCCACTTTCTGTTTACCGGAGGCGACCCGTTTTTTCAAATGACCTGGAACACCCAGCCGGAGCCTCAGACTGTCCTCGCCGAGGTTCATGGCGACATTCTCCAGTTGCCTGATGCTGAATGCCATGGAATCCACGGCCCGTACGGAATCTGTTCCGCGCTGGATACGGTTCG
>CAZGVZ010000283.1:4381-6078 GCA_964529145.1 uncultured Fibrobacteraceae bacterium
TCATCTGCACGTTGGTGACCTCGAGTATCCCCAAGTCGTTTTCATGTACCACATCAGGGGGAAATATCACCGAGCATCCGGCCCTGTTGCTTGCGGTGTCGCTCGTACTCTTCCGCGAGATAACGAACCGTACGTTAAGGCCGGGTGCCGAGTTCTCCTCGACCCGGTACTCCCCATAGTTCCTGCCCACGGTTGCCATTACCCTCACGGTACCTACGAAATTTCTCCCTGGCTTGAACACCCCGTCGGAATTGATGAATCCAGCATTGGCCGGCTGTATCGTCCAGGAGGGCGTCACGTCGAGAAGCGCCCCTTTTTCATCGCGGCCGCTTGCCGTGAATTCCGCCCGGTCCGTGGGGGAAGTGGTAATGGGTTCGGGATTCGCGGCATCGATCCTTCTGACTTCTATAGAGGAGATAGCGGTACCCGATACGAAAAACCGCAATGACGCTTTGCCGGAAAATCCGGGTGCGCAGCGGACAACAGACGTGTCGACGGCAACCTGCAGTTCGATGGGCTTGCCGGTCTTTACCGATCCCGTAGTCACCGTAGTGGCCGGACCGCTTTTGTTATTCAGCACGGAACCCTGGGCATCGAGCAGTTTCCAGCTCACCGCATTTTCCGGAATCGACGATGCGGGTATGAATGCAGAGCCCATGTATCCACGCAACGAAAACGAAGCCTCGCAGCGGGACGGCAGCCTCAATGTGTCCTCGGTCGAGGGTACGATATCCATTTTCGTGAGCATTCCAGTGTCCGGAAGGATATATGTCCGGAACAGCTCCTTGTCGTATCCGTACACCTCTTCTCCCCGCCATGCGACGAAATGGTAGAGCATGGTGCTTCCGTCGCGCGGAGGAGCTACTGTGAACCGGAACGCGTTCGTGTCCTTCAGGTCCGACTTCTTCGTGCGGAAAGAACCGGCGACCGCGTCCCTGTAGCACACCAGCGCCGAATCCAGGTCTTTGCCTGATCGCAGAGCCAGCTCTATGACGCCCTCTTCCGGGTAAAGGGTGTCCCTCGAATGGTGAACGACGTCGAGATCGAGGGTATCGATATGCACGTTCACGGTATCCGCTACAGTAAACCTGTGAAGGGAGAGATCGAGCACGGAATCATCCTCGGCGTCGATCTCGGCAAGGTAGAGACCCGAACCGGTCTTCGAAAGAGAATCCGCCGCGGAGAAGGTCTTGACTATTGGAGACCTTACTTTGACATCGGCATGTCCGCCGCCTCTCACGATCCATTTTATTGTCTTGTCGCCGGGCTTGAGGTGGATCCTCGCCGAGGCGCGCACGGTCTTTCCCCCGGTGAAGGTGACGGTGTCGCTCCCTGAAACGCTGTCGAGGACGAGCCCTTCCTTCCCGGCCCGGAACAGGTACTTGCCGTCGGGAATTCCGCTCATCTCGAACGAGCCGTCCGCTGCTGAGGCGGCCGAACCGGCGATCTTCCCGTCGCCTGTGCCGACCAGGCTTACAGATGCTTTCTTTACGGCCTTTCCATCCGCCGATATGACGACCGTGCCCGACAATCTTCCGAACGCCTGCAGAGTGTCGTATAAAAAGACGGTGGTCCTGGAGACGGTGGCGAAAATCCGCGGTTCCGCCTTCGGGAGGTATCCCTTCGCGGAGCAGTGCATCGCGTATCGCGATTCGCCGCGCAGACTCGCCTTGAAATCGCCGTAGGTCGGATCTGCG
>CAZGVZ010000284.1:0-6068 GCA_964529145.1 uncultured Fibrobacteraceae bacterium
CGTCATGAGGTGAGCATCGATCTCCCGACGATGACTGCCCGGATCACTTCCCGCGGCAGTCCCGATCTTTCCATTTTTCCGGTTCATCATTATTTTTACGTCAGATATGTTTCCTGAAATAAAAAATTATACCATAGTGCGCGAGATAGGGGCCGGGGGGATGGCGGTAGTGTACGAAGCCGTCGACACCCGGCTGCAACGCACCGTTGCGATCAAGGTGCTCCATCCTCATCTCTGTAAAGAACCCACTGCCGCGGACCGTTTCATGCGCGAAGCCCGTTCAGCCGCGAAAATCGATCACCCCCACGTGGTGCGGATTTTTGAATTCAACGCTTCAGAGGGTCTTCATTACATCGTGATGGAGTTCGTGCCCGGGACGAATATGGAGCAGGTGCTCAAAAACCGGGGCGCGATTTCTCACGAGAACGCTTTCGCCGTCATGTACCAGGTCGCAGAAGCTTTGGCCCAGGCCCACTCCCTGGGAATCGTTCATCGCGACGTGAAACCAGCCAATATTCTGCTGCATCATCAGGGGCGGGCGATGCTTTCCGATTTCGGCGTAGCACACCATCTGCCCGATCCCCGGCTCACCTCCGCGGATGCCGTGGCAGGAACACCTAGCTTCATGTCGCCTGAGCAAATCTCGGGTAAAACCCCCGGCGCTGCAGGCGATATCTACTCATGGGGAGTTTGTCTCCATGTGCTGGTGACCGGCGTGCTTCCCTACAAAACGTTGACATTCCCGGATATTCTCGCCGATATCCGCCGGGGTGAGGTTCATATGGATACCCGGCGACTGAAGGATCTGCCATCCTGGTTCGAAGAGATACTCTCCCGGTGTTGTGCTGCGGATCCGGGGAAACGGATCAGGGATGCGGGTGAACTTCTGGAAGCGCTCGAGCCGGTGGTCGGAAAGACGGCTCCTTCCATAGACATGCCCTCGTTGACTCCCGGAATTCCGGAAAGCGCCCTCCGTCCATCTCCGCCCGCACCTTCATCGACCGATATCATTCCACTATCGAGGGCATCGCGGACTGGAAGAATGATCGTTTTCGTTTCAGCGGCCTTTTTAATTGGCGCGCTGGCATTCACGATCATCATCATGACATACCGGCCGGATATCGCCCCCGGGAGGATAACACGGCCCGACTCCGTCGCACATGAATCACTTCAGGAGGCATTACCAGCGCCTGCGACGGCAGGACCGCAGGAGAAACGGCAACTATCATCCTTTCCCGAGGACAAGGAGAGGATCGAAGGTAGCGGGTCAGCACGGAAAACCGCCCGGTCTGCCACGGTTCAGCCTGTGCCTGTCGCTCGAAAACCGGATCGGCCTCCTGCTGACAGCGGCAGACTCTTCATTCACTGCAACCCATGGGCACTGGTACTGATCGACGGACGGGAGATCGGCACCACGCCGCTGGCGTCTCCAGTCGCCCTTCCGGCGGGCCGCTACGAAGTAAAGTTGGTGAATGATATTTGTGAACCGCTGACCGATACGGTGAAGGTTCCGGCGGGTGAGATAACGAGAAGGCGTTATACGCTCAAGGTGCTGCGAAGGTGAAAAGAAGCGGGGTAATCGGTCCGGTCCTGCTGATCGCGCAGTTCGCAGTCGCGGGAGGGGAGAAACCCGGGAACGGTTCCGGAGAGGCGCCGTACGTGACGCTTTACGAAGAGGGATTCTACGACGAGGCGATAGGTTTCATCGACAGTCTCCTCGCGGGTGGAGCAGGGGACAGGAACGCGCGTTATTACCGCGCTGCATGCTTTATCGCGCGTGGGGACAGGGATTCCGGCGCAGCCGAGTTCGAACGGATGCTCGTGTCGGATACCGGATTCCAACTTGACACACTTTTTACTCCGCCGAAAATTCTCGAGGTGTTCCTGTCGGTACGCGCGAGGACCGGGCAGATTACCGCCCTCACGGACGACACGACATCGCGGGATACTTCCTCGGTTACAGCGGAAATCCGGCCGCTTCCTGAAAACCCCGTCTCCGCGAGCCCTTCGCTATCCGCGCCTTCCGTCCCCGGGGCCGCTCCGCCCGGAATCCATCCGGCCGTACGCGCTTCCCTCGGACTGCTTCCTGGGGGAGTCGGGCAGTTCAGCCAGCATAAACCGCTCAGGGGCGTTTTCATCTGCGCCGTTGAGTTCGCGGCAGTGACCGGAACCGTCTGGGCTTACCGCATGCGTCAATCAAGGTACGACGATCGCTACGGGTGGTACGAAGGCAACCGCTCATCCCACCTTCGGTACACCGGGTATTGCAGGTGGGGTTTCGCTCTTTTCCTTGGAACGTACGCCTTCGGTGTGATAGACTATTTTTCGACGGTTCGCAGGGAAAGCGGCCGGCGAACGGGGGAGCGAGATTCCCCGGGAGATTGACATGACGCAACGACTTCTGATTATCCGGCCGGGCGATCCCGATGCCCTCACCGTTTCCCTCGCGCCGGGCTCCTACCGGCTGGGGAGAGACGGCCGGGCCGACATCAATATCGCGGGCAGGAGCGTGTCGGGATTTCATTGCACGCTGCTGCTCGATGAAAGACGTACCCGGCTGCTCGATCTCGACAGCACCAACGGCACGTTCGTCAATGGAAAACGCGTCCGGAAAACGGTGCTGAGCGACAACGATACCCTGAAGCTGGGGGATGTAACCCTTCGCTACCGGGAGGAAGCGGGCGAGGAACCCGGGCGTAAGACCTCGACCATTTTCCATTTGGAACGAGACGAGGAGAACGGATTCTCCACTCTGCTCGACAGACTCGACTGCTCCTGCCCGCCCGATCCGGATACGGTTGCGGCGATTCGCGGGAAACTGGAGCTGTACCGCAGAAACGGCAGGCTTCTCGAGACGCTCTACTCACTTCTAGAACAGGTGCTTCCGATCACCGAAAGGGATGAGGCGATCGCGTTGCTGCTCAGGGAATTGAGCGAACTGCTCGGGCTGGAAATCGCCTCACTGTACCTTGGCGGGGAGAAGCGGTTCGCCATTCTCGAAAAGGGTACCGTCGAATGGAGCGACGACTATCCCGTAGTCAGCCGTTCGGTGCTCGGTTCAGTCATGGAGAGCGGAAAACCGGTCATGATCGAAGCGGTCGAAGACGGTGACGAGGCGATGAAGACGCTCCTTCGATTCAAGATCCGGCAGGCGCTCTGTTTTCCGGTGCTCAACCGGGAGGGATCGGTGCTCGGCGCGGTGTACTGCGTTTCCAGAAAATCGGGAGAACTGCGGATTCTCGGGGACGATTCTCATTTCCTCAGTTCCTGCTCGTCGCTTATCGCCCTGATCCTCGAGAATTTCCGCATGCGCGAACGGGAGGTCGGAGAAGCGTATGCAAAGGCGAAGCAGCACGAGGAGCGGCGTTTCGCTCCCCTGATCCACCGTCTCAGGCAGGAGAGGGAGAACCTGTCGCTCAAACTCGGTTCTCCGCAGGCGGAGGGGGAGTTTTTCGGTATCGACGACAGTGATTGTCGCGATCTGCGTCAATTCGTCGAACGGGCAGCACCCACCGGGTTGCCGATCCTGATAACAGGAGAAACCGGGGTGGGTAAGTCGCTGTTCGCCAGGGCCATTCACAGTGTCTGCGGGGTCGACCGCCCGTTCGTGGTGATCGATTGCACCACCATACCGCACGAACTGCTCGAGAGCGAGCTGTTCGGCCATGAAAAAGGCGCATTTACCGGAGCGCATGCCCGTAAACCGGGCAAAGTGAGCATGGCCGACGGCGGTACGCTCTTCATCGACGAGATCGGCGAACTCGACGGCGCGCTGCAGGCGAAACTTCTCAGGTTCATCCAGACCGGGAATTACGAACCTGTTGGGTCAACGAAGGCACTTCACAGCGGCGCACGGCTGATCGCGGCGACAAATCGTGACCTGAGAAGCGAGGTCGCATCCAGGCGGTTCAGGGAGGACCTCTATTATCGGCTAAATGTGTTGACCATTGAGCTTCCCCCCCTGCGTCTGCGGCCGGGAATGGTGATGCGGTTCGCCGACCATTTCCTTTCAAAATTTTCCGCCAGGCTCAACCCCGGGGTTCAGGGTTTTACTCCGGCGGCATCGAAACTTCTGACTGCGCACCGCTGGCCGGGGAACATCAGGGAACTGGAAAACACGGTGATGCGTGGGCTCGTCAATGCGTGCGGGAAGCTCATCGACGCGGAGGAGTGCGCGATCGATCCCGGAGCAGACCTTTGTGCGGGAGAACCGTCCGAAGATACTGAATCGACAGACCTCAAGGCAGCCAGGGAGAGAATAGACCGCATTCTCATCTCGAGGGTGCTCGATCAAACCGGCAGAAACGTTTCGCGATCGGCCGAGCTGTTGAAAATAAGCCGCAATTCACTTATGGACCTCATGAAAAAATACGGATTTTAAGCCATGAAAGGCGAAAAAGGTGCAGCCTTCGGCAGTATATGCGCCGCCCGCGGCATCACGTTTTTCGCGTGTTGCACTCTGTGCCTCTGCCTGTCGTGCTCCCGAATCGCCGACATGGTTCGTCCCTACTCCCCTTCGAAGGCGACATTTACGGGATTTATCGTGGACACTCTGACGGGGCGCGCCAGCGCAGAGATAACTGTACGGTTGAGTGGTCCGGAAAAACCGGTCATCACAGACGAGGACGGCAGATTCGTTTTCGCCGGAGTGCCAACGGGCCGCTATGAAATCACGATATCCGGAGCCGGATACGCGACTGCGGTTCATGGGGTCGACATCACGCTTGATCCAGAGGTCGACACGTTTCCGATCGCTCACGAGGAAAGGGCGCCTTCCGTAGATACCGTGTATCTCACCTTCGCCGGGGCTCCCCGCTTTATCGGCGACGAGGTGACTGTCCACTTCGAAGCGCACGATTCTTCCGGAGGGATCATGGAAGCCGCTTTTCATGCGGGAGGAGAATGGGAGAGGGGCGGGCGGGAACTCAGGTACGACCCCGTGGTCTATTCCGTCAAGGACTCGTTCCGCTTACTCATCGAAGGCACCTTTTCACCTTCCGCCGGGGTGCGGATCCTTGGAGGCCGGGGCGACACCGGCTTCTCTCCCATCTCGTTCGATATACCGCTGCTCCATCGTCCCTCCTTTTCGCTTCTGCGCTTTTCCGGTGACTCTTTCATCAATAAGAAGTGGGGATACCTGCAGGTCGCGATCGACGATCCCGACAGCGTCATGGAATTTCTGAAAATCGACTGGGGTGACGGGAGCGATGAAATAAAAACCCTGGAGCGCTTCGGCGTGTACTGGCACAGGTACGAGGTCGCCGCGACAACGAAACTGCCGGTAGCGGTCGCGGTGTTCGACAGTGCCGAAACCGCAGTCAACGATACCGTGGTTCAATGCGCGATCACGGTCGTCAAACCGCCGGTGCTCGACGGGGAGGTTTTCTATGAACCGGAATACTGTACGGTGAACGATTCCATTCTCCTTATCGGTGTCCGTGTTCTCCAGATCGAAGGTGGATGTGTGGCGGCGATCGACTGGATCATCAACGAGAACGATCCTGAAACGCTGATACACAGACGTCAGGAGTACACAACGGTTACCGGGGTGATCGACGATACTATCGGCAACGTGTTCGTGCAGGAGTTCGGGACCGGACCACTCGCGCGCCTAAATGAGGTGCAGATTATCGTAACCGACACGCTCGGTTACTCCAGTGCGGTTTCAGGAAGTTTCACCATCGCGGGAAAACCGGGCCGGTAATCGCTCACTTTCCTGGCATCCCTGATGTGCCGGCGGGGAGTGATGGTCCTGAATGGAAGTATAATCGGTTGAAAAATGGTGGTTCCGGAAATGGACGGTAACGGGTATGCGTTTTGCATATCTGAAAAGCGAAATTGTTTGCAGGACCGGATTACGGGAACAGAGGAGCGTATGCCGCGGAGCTATTCACCTTCCGGTAAAGGGGCAAGCGAGACATCACGAATGAATACGAGGTCATCGCGGGAGTCCGCCAGACCGCGCTCTTGGCGGTTATATTTATGGCATGACAGGAGATGGGTGTCGGGGCGGTCGATTACCTGCCTCGGTAAGAGAGGTCAATGTGATCCCTATGGGATTTTCAGCA
>CAZGVZ010000285.1:0-6067 GCA_964529145.1 uncultured Fibrobacteraceae bacterium
CCACGTCATGCAGCACCCCTGACGATGAAAGGTGGATCAAATCCAGAGCGATAGACCACTCCATCTCCGCTATTGTCTGCTGTGATGAATCCGGGCGAGTTATGTATGTGAACAAAGCGTTTCTCAGCCTCTGGTGCTTTGACCGGGAGACGGAGGTGGTGGGGCGCATGGCCTCGAATTTCTGGAATACCGACGGGTATCACGGCGCAGCGGGACGCACCCTGAGGGAAAAAGGGGGCTGGATAGGCGAATTGTCCGCATTCAAAAGGAACGGCGAAGAATTTCCCGTGCAGATTTCCATCTCCTTTCATCCCGCCATGGGCGAGAGGCCCTCTTTTTACATGGCGTCATTTATTGACATTACAGAACAGACGAGGATGCGGCGGGAACAGGCGATCACCCTCCGCAGACTCACCGAACGGATCAAGGAACTCGATTGCATTCTATCCATAATCAATTGCGAGCGATCCCTTTCGGTCTCTTCGAGGGAGCTCCTGCAGAATATCGCGGAGCTGATCAGAGCCTCGATGCAGTGGCCCGAAAAAGCATACGTTCGCATCGTTGCCGGTCCGATCGATGTCGCCGCAGGAGAGTGCGTCGACTCCGCTTCCATCCTGCATACACCGCTGGGGGAGGAGATCGGCGGTTTTATCGACACCGGATACGCCCACGATGGTGATGGTCCTTTGATCCTCGAAGAGGAAAAAAACCTGATCGGGGCCGTCGCGCGTGAAATCGAATCGATCATCGCCCGGCAGCGGATCGAAAACGAACTCCGGATAAACCGCGAGAAGCTCGTACACGCCGGAAAGATGGCATCGATCGGCGTTTTGAGCGCCGGTATCATTCATGAAATGGGAAACCCCAATAACTTCATCGCGCTCAATGCCCGTTTTCTGGCAAAAGCCTGGTCGAGTGTACTTCCGGTGCTCGAACTCTACTACCGGGAAAACGGCGCCTTTGCGGTCGCAGGACTTTCCTATGAAGAGGCGGTCGCGGAAATTCCGCGATGTATCGAGGGTATTCTCAAAGGATCGGAAAGGATCAGGAACATCGGAGAACACCTGCGGACGTTCGTGCACGCGTCGCCTCAGCCGCATTTTTCCGAGATCGACATGAATTCCGCAATATCGCAGGCGCTGACGTTTGTAAATGATATGATCGCAACAAGTGTCGGCAGGTTCGCGGTGCATCTTGGCCGGGATCTGCCGCGTATTTCAGGCGACGCCCGCCAGATAGGCCAGGTCGTCATCAACCTCCTTACCAATGCCTGTCAGGCGGTTCCTTCCGGCAGCGGAACCGTTGCGCTTGCAACCGCAGCAGACGGGCTCGGTTCGGTTGTCGTCACTATTGAAGACAACGGGTGCGGCATCGAAGAGCAGGACATTCCTCGCATCACCGATCCTTTTTTTTCGACCAGATCCGAGCAGGGGGGGACCGGTCTCGGATTGTCGGTCTCCAAAGAGATCGTTTCCCGCCATCACGGCAGCATGTCCTTCGCCTCACGGGTCGGCAAAGGAACCAAGGTAACGCTCACTTTTCCGGGAGTGAATCATGGCGAATGATCGCGACCTGGTTCCGAGGCTTCCCGTGCTGATCGTCGATGATGAGGAACTGTTCCTCCGATCGCTCACGCTGATGCTGCGGTCAGAGGGAATTACGAACATACTTGCCTGTGACTCGGGAACGGCTGCCCGTTCGCTCCTGGCGACTCGGCAGTTCTCCATAGTGCTCCTCGATATCAACCTCCCCGACATACGCGGTGTCGACCTGATGGAAGCTTGTGTGCAGAACAGTCCCGAAACCCCCGTCGTCATGGTCACTGCAATCAATGATGCCGCGATCGCCGTCGAATGCATGAAAATGGGGGCACTGGATTATCTGATCAAGCCCATCGACGTGCACCGTCTTCTCGCTCTGATCCGCAACGTAACTGCACAGCGGGACGTGTCGCTGGAGAATGAATCTCTCAAAGCGTATTTGCTCGACGGGTCGCTTAAATATCCTGAAGCATTTGACGGTATCGTCACGGGAAATCAGCGGATGAGAGCTCTGTTCCGCTATGTCGAAGCGATCGCCGCGACTCCTTTTCCGGTGCTCATCACCGGTGAAACCGGTACGGGAAAAGAGCTTTTCGCCAATGCAATCCACCGCCTCAGCGGGAAAAAAGGGGCTTTGGTAACGGTCAATGTGGCCGGTATCGATGACAACGCCTTTTCCGATACGCTGTTCGGGCATGTGCGGGGCGCTTTTACAGGAGCGGAACGGACTCGTGCCGGGCTCATTGAACAAGCGGCCGGAGGTACACTGTTTCTCGATGAAATCGGTGATTTACAGACGGTTTCCCAGACCAGGCTCTTGCGGGTAATTCAGAACAGGGATTACCTGCCCCTCGGATCCGATGTCGCCCGCCTTGCCGATGTGCGTCTCCTCGTCGCCACCAACAAGAGTATCGATGCGTTACGATGCTCACCCGACTTTCGCGTCGACTTTTACCACCGGCTCAAGACCCATCATATCGCCGTTCCTCCGCTGCGGGAGCGCCGGGAGGATATTCCGTTGCTTCTCGACTATTTTTGCGGGGAAGCTGCAGGAATCCTGAACAAACCTAAGCCCTCGATACCCCGCGGATTGTTGAGGCATCTGGCGAACTACGATTTTCCGGGAAATGTGCGGGAGCTCCGTTCGATGGTGTTCGAAGCAGCCAGCGTGGCGCAGACGGATACACTCCCTTTGGGACCGTTTCGCGGAATGATCGGATCACCGGAAGAGGAATTCCGGCAATCCGGCGACCAGGAACCCGAAGGTGGCGATCTGCGGTTCCCGCAACAGCTGCCGACGATACGTGCAACCACCCGGGCACTCATTGCGGAAGCAATGCGCCGCGCCTGCGGCAACCAGAAAGCCGCGGCCAGCCTCCTCGGAATTACCCCTCAGGCGCTCAGCCGCAGGTTGAAGCATTCCACTCGAAAGAGAGCCGAAACTTCGACCGGGCCTGCATGATTTCAACTGTTGACGCCTAAGGGCTGCCGCATTATCAACAAAAGTTTATTGAGTCGTGGTTCAACCCCCTTCCGGCTCGTTTGTACTCTCCGTCGGCCGTATCGCCATATTCCAACGTACTGTAGCCGTCGTGCTCTCCAGATTGCGGCCTCCGGACGGGCTCGCGTCAACAAATGGAGGTATGAAACCGCTTTCAAGCCTGGCAAAAAGGTTCTTTTCAGCGTAAAATGCTCTGGTATGCAATTTGCGTAGTGAGAAACCATTATCAGATGAATACACGACCTTGTTGCGGGGAATTTTAACATGGAGATCACGATCGAGCCGGACAACGTGATATGGATAGGTACTGACGGATATGTACAGGAGTGCAAGGTCATTTTCGAATCGTGGAACAGGATGCATATCGGCTTGTATCTTGACGGGCCGTGCGGGAGAAAATGCGACATGGACCTGTACTCACGTGACGGGTTCCGGTTTGAAGGGGGGCATATGCAGGAAGATCGTCGGCTCTTTCTGCGTGTTGCAATGTACCGATGCGAGAGCCGCGCAATACTTTTCGGAACCTGGTGTGACGGCAATGACTGCGGCGAGCTGGCGATCCATGCGCACATGAACGATAGCACCCTGTTTGCCGCAGGTACCCGGCAAATGGTCAATCCAGCAGCGTGGAAAGGAATCGAAACGTGAGCATCGCCATCTGGTCCATTGAAGAAAAAGCAATCCTCGACAACATCATGATCAAGCTCGAACAGGAGCGGCGGGAAGATGAACGGGAACAAGTGCAGAAGATAACCCATTCACTTGAGATACAGGCCTGGGCTATCGGTCTTTACCCGTCGATTATCGACAGCAACCGCCTGGCGGGAAAGGAACGGAATATCGAAACGCTGGTCACGTCGCTCTGCGAAAAGTATCCTTTCGAAGGACTTCTCTCCATGCCGAGCAAGGCGGTAACGGGCAGGAGTTTCATTATCGCCAAGATCAACCTGTTCTATATGGTGCTGATGCTTCTGCGCGATGATGCGGATGCAAAGGATCTGGAAACAAGGGTGAGAGCCTGCATCCTTGACTGCATTACCGGAGTACTCACCGAAGAAGTCCTCATGGAACTGATCGGCTATCGATCCGCTTTTTCACCGGTGAGTCAAAAAGCGGCCAGAATGCTCGCTGCAATATGGGAGTATCGAACCGACCCCTCGATCGAAACGTTCAATCCGGCGCTTGCGCATCTGTGGATTGCGAGAAGAAAGTCATTGCCGATTTACGGGACGCTGCTTGGAATCCATGAATTCATACGGCTGGAGTGGAATGTCGATATGATCTGCAGGGATTATATCCTCCATGCCGCCGACAACAGTGACGAGACCGATGCGCTTGAAGAGTTCCTGTTCGGGGTCTGTTACGAGGATCTGGCTTTGTTGAAAAGGGAAATGGCGGAGCGGGATATATCGTGTATCAACCGTTCAGACGTGACCGGGTTCCTTGGGAGGGATTCAGTGTTCCTCTGCGGTACTGATGACGATCCGCTTGAACTGTACAGGTTTTTCAACATGCGCAGAAACAAGGCGTTCGCCCGGAGAAATTCATTCGCAAAAGGACCGATACGAACCTTCGAGGAAAATTTCCTTTCATATCTGTTGATGAAGAGCATCGAGTCGGAAAAAACGGCGATTTTATCGCAATGCAAGGAAACTTAAAAATGACGACCAGGCTGTTCCCTCAGGCTGCGCCGTATCCGGTTGCGGTACATCGGTCGTATTATTTGACATTTAACGGAAAACGGTGCCTGTGTTCGGTGTCGGAGCTCTCCTGCTCCGCTCGATCCATGAGATTTACGGTGCAGTACCTCGACGGAGACAGGGAACAGTATGCCCTCGTATCGGACGATGGAATCCATTACCGGGGATCGAAGCAGGGTACCCCCGAGGACGGTAGAGTGCAATTCGATCTCTTTGCCCATTGTTCGTCCATTCTTCTGGCGGGTTGGTGGAAATGCGGCGGGAGAGAGGGAAGATGGTATATCGAAGGTGAGCGGGGGTGAGCATCCGCTTGCTGCTGTCGTTGTCCGTTGGAAAACTCAAGATGCGCTTTGCCAAAATCCGGAGAGAGCGGCACAATTGCAAACGGTTACATTCAACGTTGGATTATGTGAGCCCAATGGAATTTGAGAATCAGAAACGCTAGCTTATCTGGTGTCCGTTTTCACTTGCATATTCCACCATTCCTGCG
This sequence comes from uncultured Fibrobacteraceae bacterium, assembly GCA_964529145.1. Taxonomy (GTDB): domain Bacteria; phylum Fibrobacterota; class Chitinivibrionia; order Chitinivibrionales; family Chitinispirillaceae; genus JAFGNB01. Next base: position 5,233 of record CAZGVZ010000285.1, read on the forward strand.
GCGGATAAAGACGCGCATCTATCAATCCTACGTTGGTTCCGTCACTCAATGCCCCGAATACGCCTACCTGACAATTATCCACCTTGCCGAGGCGCCCATTGTATTGTCGCGCCACACGGGGATGCCTTAATCGGAAAAAACGGTACCGTTTACCTGAAGAATGTTGCATATGGTAACCGATAATCATCAGTTCTACGGTAGGTTCAAAAAAAAGGAATTGTCTATCAGTTTGAAAAAAGATCCGGTATAGGATGGACATTGAATTTTGGACATCCTCTTGCATGGGTGATTTCTGCTGGATTTGTATTGCTTTCGGTTTTGTTTGTAGTGATGAGCATTTGGTTGAAAAGATAATGCTTGTTAACCGGTTACTTGCGATAAACGGTTATGAAGTATAAATGGTGCATTTTAACAAAAGTTGATTATTCATCGTTATCAGTAAGAATTTGTTGAAATTTCCTGGACAGAACGTCTATTATTAATGGGATTTATCGTGATTTCATGTTGGCACGGTTCTCGCATATTGGGCAGTGTCCACAATAATTATTTTAAGTCGCATGGACAACCGATTCATTCGTTCATTGAATGAATGTTTCAGTTGTTTTTTACAATTTTTAACGGTTTAATAATGAAAAAATTATTTTACAACACATTACTGCTGATTATTGGAAGCGCGTTATGTGCTTTTGCTCTTAAAGCTTTGCTGGTGCCCTTTGGGTTTCTTTCAAGCGGCCTCACCGGTTTATCTCTGGTCATTTTCCACAAGACTCAACTTCTGCCTGTTGGATTCATTTACTTGTTAGTCAATATTCCCGCTTTTGTACTGGGTTTAAAA
>CAZGVZ010000286.1:0-4510 GCA_964529145.1 uncultured Fibrobacteraceae bacterium
TCGGGATTGGAGCGTTACATGCCCACTTTTCCGGGCTATACCGGTAATTTAATCGAATATAATCAATGTAAATGCAAACGAATCCCGTACCTCTACTCCCGGGAATGGTAATTCTTGCTTTTCCGGGTATACGGGTATATAGGATCATATTCTTCATAACCTATTTTCCTACCCCGCGTCCCCCTTCCCCGCCCCTTCCCTAGAAACGATACGGCTGCGATTTTTCGAAATCGAAATATTGGTTGAAAACCGGATGTCCCGCATTTATTTTACAGGATATCTATACACCTATAAAAAGTCGTTCATGACAGGATAGAGTCTCGGGCATCCAGCATTCGTCTTCCGCTTTCCGCGACCAATGAAGTGAGCCTGGTCGTTTGAAGAGAGCGTTTTTCGAACATGAGACTGAGAAATTCCCGAGTTTTACAGCTTATACCACGCGATTAACGGGAATTGATCAGAGGTCTGCTGGTGATCGGAAATTTTCCTTCGTGTTGTGTCGCGCTTCGTCCATCTTCCATTACGAGACGGAAAATTCACTTGGAATACGCAGGTGAGTGCAGTGTAAGGCCTGCCCGGTTACGTTTACTCCATAGAGAGCCAAGAATGTCGGTTACATCCCATTTTCACGATTGGAGGAGGTATGCATTCATTTTTTAGGCTTGTTGCCTTACTATTGATTCTGCTGTCGTATCAGCGGTCTGGCGCTCAGGGTTTGATGGTGAGCGGAGAATTGACTGATCCTGACGGAAACCTCATTGGCCTGCAGGAGCCTTTTCTCACCGACGCATCGGTATGCCTCTACGATACCGCTCAATCCGGCACACCCCTGTACACCGAAACATTCAAGATCGCCGATGATCAGGGTATCACGGTCAGAAACGGTGTATTCAGTCTGACTCTGGGCCTGGGGACCACATCCGACGACCTCGCGACGGTGTTGAAGGCCAAAAACAGCGTCTGGATAGAGATAACCATCGACGGCGACAAGCTTTCACGCGCTCCGGTGACCGGCTCTCCTTATGATATTTCCGGTCCGGTGCAGCTGCAGGCACACATAACCAACTGATCCATTAATGTAATGCAACGGAGAAACACATGAAAAGAAATCATTGCGCTATCATTCTTCTCCTGCTCTTTTCTGCATTCGTATCGTCAGCTTCGGAATGGAAAAACGCCGCGGCACTGGACAGGAGCGCAGGAAGAAAGCCGGTAAAGGTAAAGACGATCCGGTCATCTCAGGATGCCACCGTGTTCCTCTATTCAATTCCCGAAGCAGAACTGCAATCGGCCGATTCGTCTTCGCAACTGATGATACTCGGAAACGCGCCGATGCAGTCCCGTGAGGGCGAACCTGTGCTTCCAGTAATACCGATAAAATTCGCCATTCCAGCCGGCAGGAGTATCGAAAAGATACAAGTGAACGGGCAGGCTATGGTAACAATTCCGGGAAGACACACGATCAAGCACGGTGGAGCAGTATTGCCGCTCGTACCTGGAGCAAAAGTCCGCACCGCTGTTCCGAAGCCCTCGATCTACGGTTCGGATGATGCATTCCCCGGGAACCGACACCAGCAGGTCACCATTCAGACCAAGCACGGAATCCGGATTGCGGTGATTACCCTCAACCCGGTGATCTACCATCCACGCTCCGGTCGTCTGATGTACTATAAGGAATTGCAGGTGGAGATCACGACCGTTCCGGAAAAACGGCCGGCCTTGACCCCGAGCCGCTGTTTCCCGCGGCGATTCGACGCGGCGACCTCAGGAATCGAGAACGTCGAGGCGCTCGACGGTTATTCGACGATCGAAGGCGGACCGGCACCGCTGGGCATATGCGATCCCGCGGATTCCTACGCGTATGTCATCGTGACCAGCCAGGCGATACGCGATGCGACAACGGACTATACCGTCAATCACCTCGTCGAACGCAGGCAAGCCCAGGGGATGACAGCCACCGTGGTCACCACCGAGGCGATCATGTCGGCGTACTCGGGAGTCGACAATGCCGAAAAACTGAGGAATTTCATTATTGACGCTTACGCGAACTGGGAAACTCAGTATGTGCTGCTCGGTGGTGACGTCAATATCATCCCCATGAGGAAGCTGCACTCCACACTGGAGGGAGGCGAACAGATACCCAGCGATTTGTATTATCAATGTCTGGACGGCAACTACAACCAGGATGGCGACTCATACTGGGGAGAGACTACCGACGGGCCTTCCGGAACCGATGTGGACCTGATGGCGGAAGTTTTCATAGGCCGGGCTTCGGCCGAAAACGCCGCGGAGATGTCCCATTTCGTTTACAAGACCCTCAAGTACGAAACCGACCCCGAGGCATCTTCCTATCTGCATACGGCGCTCATGTGCGGAGAGCATTTGGGTTTCGGCGGCGAATCGGAGTACGCCAAACCCAGCATGGAAGAAATACGGCTAGGCGCATCGACTCATGGCTATTCCACAGTGGGTTTCGCGGCATCGCCCTCGTTCACGGTGAACACCCTCTACGAGGCCGATGTATCGTGGGTAAAATCGGACATCATTGCTGCCATAAATTCAAACGTATACAGCGTGATAAATCATCTCGGGCACGCCAATGCCGATTACGTCCTCAAATTCTACAACTCGGATGCCGACAACCTGACTAATACCAATCCGCTCTTTCTCTATTCGCAGGGGTGCATTCCCGGTAATTTCGAGGTAGATTGCATTGCCGAGCACCTCACCACCAGTCACAGGAGCGGACTCTATGGCGGCGTCATGAACTCCCGGTACGGCTGGGGCATGTACAACAGCACCGACGGACCCAGCCAGCGGTTCGACCGTCAATTCTGGGATGCATATTTCGGCGAATTTCTTATGACTCTCGGAGCAATCAACGCCGACAGCCACGAAGACAACCTTTGGGGTATCAGCGACGCGTACATACGCTGGTGCTACGTCGAAACGAACCTGTTCGGCGATCCTCGTACGCTTATGCGCGGCAATGTCACCGGGCCACTCGTCTCCTGCAATTCGCATGATGTCAGTGACCGGCTCGGTAATGCAAACGGCATCGTCGAGCCGGGAGAGCAGATAAATATTTCGGCTGTCCTGACCAACAGCGGCGGAGGCGACGCCTTGGGCGTCTCGGCGCAGCTTTCGACAGGCGACCCCTACGTCACCGTGCTTCAAGACGGCGCCCAATACGGCGACATCGCCTGTTGCGGTACGAGCGCATCTTCACCTGACACGTTCCTGGTGAGCGTCGCCCAGAATTGTCCTGCTCCACGCACGGTCCAACTGACGCTCTTGATTTCGGACCAAGAGCAGAACAGCTGGCAGACCTCAATACCGGTCACGGTTCACAACGTCAGTAACGTAACCGGTACGGTGCGCTCCTTCACAGGATCGAATCCGGTCGCCGGTGCACGGATCCATTTCACGGGTCCGATGACCGGATCGGTGGTTACGGACCCCACCGGATCTTATCAATGCTCCCTTATCGAAGGAACCTACGAACTTCACGCCGAATCGGACGACTATCTCGCTTCCGATGTCAAGCTGGTGACGATTCCCCCGGCGAAATCGGTCGATTTTGAACTCCGCCGGCCGGCGATCTCGATATCGTCATCCGCCATAAACGAGATGGTCGCTCCGGGACAGGCGCGTACGGTCGACCTCGTCATCGCGAACAGCGGCGACGCGACCCTTCAATATAAAATCAATGTGTTCGATAGCGACGCCGCAGCGGTCGTCAGACCCGAAAAGCTGTACGACGCAGCTCATTTCGCGGAAATCGACAGGGACAAGCCCGATCCCAGGGTCGGCCTCCCGGTCAAGACCGGCAGCGGAGGTCCGGATCTCTTCGGGTATACCTGGACTGATTCGCGCGAACCCGGAGGCCCGGCTTACGTTTGGAACGATATCTCTCAAACCGGCACTCTGCTCTCCGATGTATCATCTTGCCTGGATTGCTACACGTCGGTAGCTCTGAGCTTTCCTTTCGAATTTTATGGAAACGAGTTCAATACCGCGTTTGTCAGCACCAAAGGGGACGTGATGTTCGGAGCCGGATCGTATCAATGGACCAATTATGCCCTGCCCAGCTCCTCAGCCCCGGCCAATCTTATCGCCGCGTTCTGGGACGATCTGAGTACCTCTTCACAGGGTGATATTTACTTCCAGGATTTCGGCGACAGGGCGGTTTTTCAATTCGACGATGTCGCCCCGTACGGCGGAACAGGATCGTTCACCTTTCAGATCGTGCTCCGGAAAAACGGAGGGATCAACTTCTATTACCAAAACATGAGCGGCACGCTCACCTCGGCGACAGTGGGAATTCAGAACTCCACCCGTGACGACGGTCTGACGATCGCATATAACACCGCGTTCATCGAAAACGGCCTCGCGGTAGAGGTGAAGGCTGGCCCGAACTGGCTTTCGGTATCACCGGAGTCGGACAGTTGCCCCGCCGGGCAGACCAGAACCGTTACGGTTACACTCGACGCGACGGAACTGGCGAGAG
>CAZGVZ010000286.1:4520-6066 GCA_964529145.1 uncultured Fibrobacteraceae bacterium
ACGTATGTCGGAACATTATCGTTTGACCATAATGATCCGGTTGCGGAAAAACCCGGCACCATACAGGTTGAGCTGCTGGTCACTTCCGGCATGGAGCCGCCGGTCATAGTGGAACAGCCGGCGAGCGCTTCGGTCATGGAGGGACAACCGGCGCTGTTTTCCATTGTGGCGACCGGTCAAGGCCTCAATTTTCAGTGGAGGAAAAATGGCGTCGACCTCCCCGGTGCGCACTCTTCCGCTTATCAGACGCCGCCTGTTTCACTGGCGGACGATGGCGCCGAGTTCACTTGCGAGGTCAGCAACATCGCGGGAAGCGTCACGAGCGCCCCAGCCGTTCTCACCGTGATTCAGTCGCCTCCGGTTATCGTGGTGCACCCGAAAGACCTAACGGTCGATGAGGGACACCCGGCGTCTTTCTCGGTGGTCGCATCGGGATCGGGTCTGCAATACCAGTGGTATAAGAGCGGAATCGCCCTGGAAGGCGCGACTTTTCCGGATTATACCGTTTCGGCGGTGGCCAAGAGCGACAACGGCTCGTTTTTCACATGCAATGTGTCCAACGAGGCCGGATCGATTACGAGCAACCCGGCGATTCTGACGGTGACGGGTTCGGTGAAGTTTCACCTGAGTCTGATATCGATCGGCGCATCGGCCGCCAAATCGGCCAACGGCGAGACCTACAGAGCGGAAGATATCGTTATCGGGAGCAATGCCAACGGCATTGTCGAAGGCCAGCGATTCAGGCTCTTTTTGAAGTAACCGGAAAAAAGAACTCAAACCACTACACAAAAGGATTCACATATGTCTATCAACAAGTTAGTGCACTGGTGTTGTATCCTGCTCTTCGGCGTGATCGCATCCGCGGCATCCGGCGCCGGTTTCTCCGACAACCATAATGATGGCAGCTTGACAGGATGGACGAAATACGGTTCCAGACCATGGTCGGAAACCGGTGGAAGGGCCGTGCCGGCCAGCGCGAACCCCAACTCGGGATTTCTAGTCAATGATTACGCATGTTCGAACGACGGAACCATAGAGGTAGCCATGACCGCCGATCAGTGGAACGGCAACCGCGGCGGAGTGGTTTTGAGATGGACATCCACCTCGTCGTACTACTATGTCGCGGTACTCCCGGGAAACCAGTGGAGTAACGGAATCACGTTCTGCAGGAACACCATGAATCTCGCAAACGGAACGGTGGTCGCCGGCGCTTTCGCGATGGGCACGACCTTTACGCTCAAAGTGGAAATCGAAGGGTCGACATTCAAGTTCTACGTCGATAACACACTCCGTGGACAGATCACCGACGCGGCACACTCTTCCGGTAAAGTTGGGTATGGATATTCCGCGGACTGGAACAGTTATACATCGTTCGACAATATCGTCTGGGCCGACAAAGCTCCGGTTGAATATCAATTGACCACGTCGGTGACCGGAAACGGATCGGTATCCCCCTCTTCAGGGACGTTTCCCGCGAATCAACCTCTAACGGTCACGGCGACCCCCGGCGCGGGCTGGAAATTCGACCACTGGAGCGGTGACGCGT
>CAZGVZ010000287.1:0-6046 GCA_964529145.1 uncultured Fibrobacteraceae bacterium
CGAGGAATACGCCGCTGCATGAAAATTGAAGGGCGCGCTTTGAAGCATGTACAGCAGGAAATTTCCTGGTGCAGCGAAAACGGTCCGTCTTGGGTTGGGAATCCTGCGCGATTATTATTTTCCTGTTATGGCCGGGTTGTATGGAATCTTCACCGGGCTGTTTTCAATAAGCGGTTCTTCGATTCATATATGAACTGCGGAGTCGCTGCGGATTATTTTGATGGTGGTACTCCTTATGCATGAAAGAATCAAGCGGCTTTTACAGAAAAAAACGGATGGTATCCCTATCTCCATGGTGACCGCGTACGATTTCCCCACCGCGTGTATCGGTGAAGAGGTGGGGATCGACGTGCTGCTTGTGGGCGACAGCGTCGGCACAAATGTGCTCGGGTATGAAAGCGAGTGTCAGGTCACCATGGCTGACATGATCCATCATGTCAAGGCTGTGGCGCGGGCGACGCGGCAGTGCTGTTTGATGGCGGATATTCCTTACGGAGGCGCGAAGGATCCAGTGGTCGCACTCGAAAATTCCCGCATCCTGCTTTCGAACGGCGCTCACCTTGTAAAGATGGAAGGCTGGGAGGATCGGAGGGAGATTACGGCCCACCTCTCAGAAAACGGCGTCGCGGTATGCGGACATATCGGGTACAACCCGCAATACCACGGGCATAAGGCCAGGATTTTCGGAAAAGACGCAGCAGGCGCGCGAGAACTTCTCCGGAGCGCTCAGGTGCTGGAGCAGGCGGGCGCGGTCATGCTGGTGGCCGAAAAAATCCCGGAAGAGCTGGGGCGCCTCATTTCCTCGAAAGTATCCATACCGGTTATCGGGATCGGCAGCGGACGCCATTGCGACGGGCAGGTGCTCGTGTTTCATGATATCGTCGGCCTCACCCCAAGAACGTTTCGACATGCGCGGGCGTACGCCAATATCAGAGAGGTGACCGCGGCCGCATTAAAAGAATACAAAGAGGATGTCGAAAGCCGCAGATTCCCCGCGGATGAGCATGTATGGCATCTGCCGGAAGAGGTGCTGAGGGTAATGGCGACGGAGCGCATCACATAGACTTCTGCACTCTTTCCCTTCGGCGCACCCGGACGTATATTAGTTACAACATAATAGCATGCATGGTATGCACCGGGAAAGGGAGTCGAATCAACTGCCACGGCTGACGAAGCAGGTAGGGTTCCGAGCGCGGGCGTCTCCCGCTCCGGAAGAAGAGAGCGTTTCTCCAATCGAGCGCTCGCCGGCGGCTTCGGGATTTTTTCATTGACGCAGCAGGGGAATGCTGCCCGATCTCGTGCATGAAAGCGGGGACCACCCCGGGATTACGCGTTCGAAGTCTTGCGGCCCTCGCCGCGTTGTGGTTTTCACTATTTCTCTTCATGTGCATTATATTAAGAGAATACTCTATTAAACGGTTATTTCACGTCCTGCCCGGGATGGGCAGGGGCCGGTAAAGCGGATTGCATCGCGATGTCCAGGGTTCCGTGGTCCGCCCGGGAAGCCGCGTTTTCGGAGAGTGACCACATCCTTCCGGATCCCTTTCAACGGGAGACAACAATGACTATACGGCGTTTCGGACGGGTAATGACGTTCATCCTCTCCGTCCTCGTTTTAGGGTTGACAAGCGGCTGCGGTTTCGGCAAGAAAGACCGGTCCAGGGAGAGTCCGCCCGGATCGATCGAGAAATATCCCCGGACCCAAACGCTATATGTCGGCGGCTTTCAATGGGGTCCGCCATCAAGCTTCAATCCGCTCGCGGTGACTCCAGCATGGCCGATTACCGGGAACATGAACCTGGTCTATGAGGCGCTGTTCGGGTACGACCTGCTCGACGGATCGCTCAAGGGGATCATAGGCACCTCCTACTCGATACGGGACAGTGCCCTCGAGATTCCGCTCCACGAGAATGCACGGTGGCAGAACGGGGAACCATTGACTGCGGAGGATGTCGTTTATTCATTCAATCTCCACAGGAAATACGCGACGAACTTCAGTTCCACATGGGACTTCGTGGCCGATATCAGGAAACTCGGGGAACATCGTGTGGAATTCATCCTGAAGAAAGAGAACTACAATCCGCTTGCGGTGCGGGACATCATCGCGTCGGTACAGATACTTCCTAAAAAGATCATGGAAGTCCTAGAAAAGGAGTCGTTCGAGAAGATGGCAGCCGAGGCGGGAACCGCGCCGAGCAACGCGGATGTCCTCACGAAGATCAGGGAATTCAAAAACGATGTGGCGCCGGTAGGTTCAGGGCCCTATACGCTCGAATCGTATACCGACGACCGGATAGTGCTGAAGAGAGTGGACGATTATTGGGGCAACGAACTCTATCAGGGAAAGGCCCCCGCCCCTGTATACATTATACATCGCGCATACGAGAGCAACGACAGGTTCAACCAGGCGCTTCATGAGGGTGACCTCGACCTTTCACAAAATTTCTGTCCGAGAATCTGGGAAAAGTTCACGCACGGAGTCGGCACCTGGTATTCCAGAGAGCCGTATTATATTCCGGGAATCATCCCCGCACTTCTCATGAGCGTTACGAAAAAACCATTCAGCGACGTCAATTTCCGCAGGGCCGTGGCCCATGCCATCGATTACGGGAAGATACGGACCGAGGCGCTGTTCGGATACTCTCCGGAACTCAAGCCGGGTCTTATCGTACCTTTCGGGACCGAAAGGGAGTTCTTTTCCGATAAGGATGCGGCTTCGTTCGGAAAACTCTACGATCCCGGGAAGGCGAAAAAGATACTTGCCAAAGCGGGATACTCCTGGGGTCCCGACGGAATGCTCAGGATTCTCAATCCCAAAGGTGAACCGGTCACACTTTACGCCACGTGTCCGAGCGGCTGGACCGACTGGGAGGCTACGATCGACATCGCGGTGGCCGGCATGCGGGCGATCGGAATAAACGTCGAGGCGAAATTCCTCGATTACCCGGAATGGGACGGCAATCTCAAGAGCGGCTTTTTCGATTTTACCATGAAAACCCCTCTTCCCGAACAGGCGGCCTCACTGCCCTGGTCCCGGTTTCATCAGGTGATGTCATCGGTCGGCGTACCCCCGGTGGGCGAGATTTCGTATCGCAACGAAGGCCGGTACCGAAACGCGCGGGCGGACAGGCTGCTTGCGGAAATACCGACCATCGCCGATTCCGGGACGCTGCGGAGCTCATACCGGGAGATAAACCGGCTCTTCATGAGCGAAATGCCCGTCATCCCTCTCATGTATAGGCCATGGCTGTTCTACCAGTTCAACACCAAGAACTGGTCGAACTTTCCGACAGAAACCAACCCGTACGCTCCGCCGCAATGCCTGATGGTGGGAGCGGGGGTCAGGGCGCTGTGGGGCATACGGCCATCCGGGGAGTAAGTCATATGTAATTCAATGATTTTTCGAAAGTTATCAATCCCGCCTCTCATCGTACACGTTTAAACGTCTCAAGGTGGTTGTTGTTACCCAAACCCAGTTCATATATTTTTACACTATTGAAAACTTCGATCAGCGACATTCCTGTTCAACGCCAACCTAAAAAGGATGCGGTTCAGTATGAAAAAGTTATCTTTACTGAAGTTCTTGTTGATCGGCACCCTGTCATGGGGATTGTTATCCTGTCAGGCAAAAACCGCTTCGACGGACAGCTCCGGATTTCCGCGGGAAAAAACCCTGTATTTGGCGGGTTTCCAATGGGGTGATCCCAACACGTTCAATCCATTGAGCGACTGGCCCGCGTTTCCTGTCGGCGGAAATTACAACCTGATGTACGAACCCCTCCTCGTCTTCAATTCGATCATCGGTAAAATGGAACCGCTTCTCGCCGATTCGATGGAACAGAGTGACAAGGCGATTTCGGTCAGGATGAATCCGCTCGCCCGCTGGAGCGACGGTAAACCACTCACCGCGGCGGACGTGCGGTTCACCTTCGAGGTCGGTAAAAAATTCCCAAGCGCTCCCACAGCGTACGTCTGGGATTTCATCGAGGAGATCGTACTCGATACCCTGACCGACTCCGCCGGAGGAGGAAAGGTCGAAAAAATCGGTTTTATGATAAATAAAAAAGGCCGTAACAATCCGCTGGTGATCATGGACATTCTCCAGAACGTGCGGATCGTTCCGCGGCACTCGATCGAACCGATTCTCGAGAAGATCGGCGGTGATACCGCGTTGAGCGAGCTCCAGAAATTGAAATTCGACAAGGACCCGGTCGTTTCCGGCCCCTACAACCTGCTCAGCTACTCTCCCGAAAAAATCATCCTCAAACGGCGCGACGATTATTGGGGCTGTGACGCATTGTACGGAAAAAGGCTTCCGAAACCGGTTTACATCATCCATCCAATCTACAAGAGCAACGACCATTTCAGCATCGCTCTGCAGCAGGGCAATCTCGACGTTTCGGCCACGTTCATTCCACGTATATGGATGAAACAGAAGGACGGAGTCTCGACATGGTACAAGAAGGAACCCTTTTTCGTTCCGGCCACCATTCCCATGCTGCAGATCAATACTACCCGCTATCCGCTCTCGGACCGCAATGTCCGTCGCGCGATGGCGTACGCGATCAACTACCAGGATATCCGGGACCTTGCGGTGTCGGGATACAGTCCGCCCATTCTTTCGGGTCTCATTCTGCCATTCGGTATGGAAGCTCCCTACTGTTCCGCCGAGGACGTCCAGAAGTACGGCGTCACATTCGACACGGAGAAGGCGAAGGAGATCATGAAGAAGGCAGGGTACACTTCGGTGTTCAAGTCCGACGGAACGCTCGATTTCGTCAAGAATGCAAAAGGGGAAAAGGTCCCTACCATGTACATCAAATCCCCCGCGGGTTGGTCTGACTGGGAATCGATGGTGCAGATCGCGGTCAAAGGGATGCGCGCGGCGGGTATCGACGTGCGGGAAGGATTCGTGGACGCGAGCCTCTACTGGCAGTGCATGCCGGTGGGAGATTTCGATATGGTAATGCAGAAACCGGTTCCCTCTGTGACCCCCTCGAAGCCGTGGTCGAGATTCGACGCGGTCATGTCTTCGCGTAATTGGAAACCCGAAGGCGAGAAGATGAACGAGAACCAGGGGCGGTACAACAATCCCAGGAGCCGTGAGTACAATCCCGAGGTCGACAATCTCCTGAAACTCATACCCACGCTTACGGATGAAGCCGAAAAGGTGAAGGCGTACCGCAAGCTCAACATCATCTTCATGCAGGACCTGCCGGCCCTCCCGCTCGCCTACCTGCCGGAACAGTTTTACGAATTCAGCACGAAAAACTGGGAAAACTTCCCGGACGAAAACAATCAGTACGCGCCGCCCCAGTGCCTCTGCTTCGGCGCGGGAACCAGATCGCTCTGGGAAATCACGCCGGTGGCCGCAATGGCCGCCAAATAGGAGAATCAATGCTGAAACGCTATCCAACAGCACGGTATATTCTGACGAGGGGGGGGTGGTACATCCTGACCTTCCTCGTCGCGATCACCATCAATTTCTTTCTTCCCCGGCTGGGGGCGGGAAACCCGATCGACATAATCATGGCGAAAGCGGGCAGCGGACTCGATACCAAAGCGGCCCAGGCCAAGGAGGAGTCCTATCTCAAGGAGTTCGGACTGGTCGAAACCGACGCTCAGAAAAACATCCGCCGTGATGCCGACGGAAAACCGGTCAAGACTCCCATCTGGAAGCAGTTCCGCAACTATCTTCTTATGTGTCTGCACGGAGATCTCGGAACCTCCTTTCTAAATTATCCCAAGAAGGTGGTTGAAATCATAAAACAGGCGGTCCCCTGGACGATCGCGCTGCAGCTGCCGACCATCGTTTTCGGGTGGATCATCGGCAATCTTCTGGGCGCGATGGCGGCCTACCGAAGGGGAGTGTTCGACGGAGTTTTCTTCCCGCTCGCGCTTCTGGCGAACGCTATGCCGTTTTTCGCGTTCGGAATGCTGCTGATGTACATTTTCGCGATCATCTGGCCCGTGTTCCCGGCGGTAGGAGGATATGCGGGAAATCTTGTGCCGAGCTTCAGCTGGACATTTTTCTCGAGCGTCTCCT
>CAZGVZ010000288.1:0-6038 GCA_964529145.1 uncultured Fibrobacteraceae bacterium
CCAGTTATTTTTGTATCCCGCCCATCATGGACCAGGACTTTATCGAAACCGGTTGTGACCGGCTGTGGAATATGTACTCTACTGCGAGTGACCTGCAGACCAAGCTTGGCGGCTGGCATTTCTACACTTACGATCACCTCGGCGGTGCCCTTACCGCGATCGGCAGAGCCGATCAGGCTTTACAATTTCACAAATGGGATCACGAGCTCAATTATGACCTGTTTCCCGATCAGGTCTTCTGGCAGGAACTATTCACGAATGAAATCGGGCCACAGAAATACGCCAGTTACATGACCGGACCCAGTGTTTGGAGATCCTATCTGCAATTTATTGGATATATGCTGGACAGGGCACATAATCGTGTATTTATCCGTCCTTCGCTTCCCACTGAAATGGGCAACAAAATCGTGAATGCCCCGGTACCCAGCCCTTATGGCTGGGGCATGATTAATTATGACGGAAATGGCAATCCCGGCAAGAATTCACTTCAGGATATTACCATCGCATACGATATTCCGACTGCAATCAACGCGATTGTTCTGAAAAATACAACCAGTTACTCCCCGCCGCATGTTACAGTTGCAAACAGTGCAGGAGAAATTGGTGGCCTGGTAATCACCGAACAGGATTATGGGCATGAGAAGAATGTGCATGTGTTCTCCCAAAACCCGATCATCGTCGGTCCGGAGGGCATCACCATTTCCCTCCTCGATGCGCCTGCCGGAGTAAAGACAGACCGTCTAAGGTCTTCGGTGGCTTCGCTGTCAATATCATCTTCTACACTCATGTCAGGAAAGCCGATTCAGTGTTCGATCGATCGACCCGGTAAAGTTACTATGACGCTTTTTGCTCTCAATGGCGCAAAGATCGGCAAACTTTTCGAGGGAAAAATAGTCTCCACAGGAAAGCAATCTCTTGCCTGGACCGGTAAAACAGTTGACGGAAAAAAGATCGGAACCGTAGCGGGAGTCCTCCATCTTTCAACGCCCGGAGGAACTATCTCCAGACTCGTGTTCAATGCCATGAAATAGCTTTATAAAACATGATCACGAATTACTTTTAACATTAAAGGAGTCAGGGAATGAAGAAATGGCCTTCAATAATTGGTATTACACTATTGGCAGCAATGACCGCCTTTGGCTACCGGGTCGAAACTGCAAACAGTGAGGAAGAAGATAGTAAAGACTACATATCGTTCGGCGGGACAGGATATATAATGTTCGGTCAGATTGGATCAGGTCATTCACATGGAAAAATGGGATCCAATCCCCTGCGTCACCACTGGCAAAATTTCTACAGTGCCAGGATAGACGCCACTTCACAGCCTGTCGAATGGTTCAGGACCAAACTCAGTCTTGAGGTGGCAAGTGCATGGCCAGTCGTACGCGAAAGCACCATCATGAAAGAGACGTTCAAACTTCAGTATCGTCCCCTTCTGCCCCAGGCGGTAGGTATCTTCAATTTCGGCTTGAACATATTCTCATTTGAGATCGAGGCCGGTATGATGGAATATGCCTTCAATACGGATGTCAAAAACCTCGGTAATTATCTGTATAGATCAAGCGCAAACCCGCTGAGCATGATAACAACTATCGATAACATTTATTCAAGTCTCATGGGAGTGAGGGCACAAACCGGAGTTCTCGAAGACCAGGTCAAAGTCGGTGTCATTTTTAACAGCATCCTGAACCAGTCTCCGTTTTTCGATTTCAACCTCGGTTTTTACACCTCATATACGATGCCTAACAAGCTCATCGACGTCGGATTAGGCTTCGTTTTCGAGCGGCTCATCGCGATCGATACCACGTTCACCGATTGTATAAATCTCAAATCCTCTCTCGGCGATACCTCTTTAACCCTTCGCGGCCAGAAGCTTGATCTGCGCGCGGCAATGGATATTAAAGCGCTGTTTCCGGAGGTATCCATTTTCGGCCCGAACGATTTGAAGGTATATGGAGAACTTGCGATTCTGGGACTTAAGGATCCCGATTATTATCCCGGCGATCCCCGTTATCCGAAGCCATCATTGTTGAATCGTATGCCTATTATGTTCGGCATGAACGTCCCGACATTCAAAGTGCTTGATCTCCTTTCGTTTGAACTCGAGTACTGCGCTTATCCCTACCCAATTGATTGGTGGGGCTTCTCGAACGCCGCTCCATCGCCTAAACCTGCCCAGATTACCGGTACAACTCCCGAAGATACCAAGTGGCTGGATATTTACAAGAAGCGGGACAACCTGAAGTGGACATTCTATCTTAAAAAATCAATCAGCAAGTTCGATCTTATTGGTATGATCGCCAACGATCATATCCGGTACGAAACATACATGCCGGAAAAACAGTTTTACACAGAGCAGTCTTTAAGAGACAATAAAGACTGGCACTGGTACATCAAACTGCAATACAACCTCTGATAATTTTACGTTTAAAATAGAACGTGGGAAACGGCCTCAGGGCCGTTTTTCCTTTCACATTTTCCACACATGGGGGAGAACTATGACTTCTCGGTTCGTAAAGTTCATGGTGATCATTTCTCTCGCGATCACAGTGGATATATGGGCCCTCCCGAAAACCAGGGGCACTCCTATAGGCGGCATGGGAACCGGCTACGTCGGTTTCGACGCCACGCAGGGCAATTTCTACGTCAGCGGCAAGGTGCCGCCCGCGGCCAGCGAAGGCTGGAACGGGGCGGACTACAACCGGAAACCCTCTTCGAGCGGCTTCTATTTCTTTGCCAACGGAGAATCGGTTCAAAAGGCCAAAACGGACAATGAAGACGCGAAATGCCCGGTCTATTACGCCGATTTCGGAGAAACGGGCGGCGTCACCTTCAAATTGACCGCGTTCGGTCCGTACCTTCCCGGCGGAGACCCGGAGAATTTCAAACTGGCCACCTCTCCGCTCGCCTTTTTTGAAATCGCCGCCACCAACGGCAATGCCGCGGCGGTCGAGGCGGCAGCGGCGATGGAGTTCGCCAACGGCGGACTTCTCGGCGGAGCGAACAGCGGAACGGTCGTCGCCGGCAATCAGGCGATAAGCTTTTCAGGCGCCGACAACGCCTACCTCACGGTAGACTGCAATGGCACCTCCCCTGCCTACAGCGCCGGAGCGATCGGCACCTTTACCACTGCCGGTACCCTTGCGAATGCCGACGGTAACCTGGTCGCCGCCAAATGCTCCATCGCCGCTGGTGCAACCGTCAAATTCAAGTTCATCCTCTCATGGTGGCGTAAATACGAGACTGCTAACACCTCCCGGTACTCCGGCTGGGACGGAAAGGAGAACTACTGGTACCACAACAATTTCGAAAATTCGGAGCAGGCCGCGGCGTTCGGAAAATCGAAATTCGACGCGGTACGGGACGGAATCGTTTCTTTCGTCAATAGAACCATGGCATCCAACTTCCCGGAATGGTACAAAGACCGGCTCCTCAACAACACCTACCCGCTGATTCATAACGCGCAGATCACCAAGGACGGCCGCCTCGCCTTCTGGGAGGGGCTCTACGGCATCATCGGCACGATCGACCAGGGTCAGCACGCGGCGCTTTTCTATACGTTCAACTGGCCGGAAGTCCAGTGGAAGGAGCTCAATTACTGGAGAAGCACCACGCGCCAGGGCGCCAACGCCGGACAGATACATCACGACTTCAACATCGGGGTTTCCAACTTCCATTCCAATGCCGAAAAGGACGCGGCTCGTTTCGTCTGTCCACTCGGCGACCACGACAACCAGGACTACTGGTGGTTTCCCAAAACCGAGTCCTGGGCGGATCTCAACTCCATGTTCATCTTCAAGGCATATGAGCTCATGCTCGCGACCGGAAACAGGGATTCGATGATCGCGTACTTTCCCGCGGTCAAGAAAACCGCAGAACGCATCCTCACCCAGGCGGGCGCGAATTCGAAACTGCCGCTCAACTGCCACAGCACCTATGACGAGAGCAACGACGGCGGAAAGACGTTCAATCTCTCCCCTGAATACAACGGGGGAGTAGCGCTGCCGACCTACCTCGCCGTGGCGGAAATCGCGAAATTCATCGGCGAGGACGCGGTCGCGACCGAGTACCGCCAGTATTTCGAAACCGGCAAACAGGAGTACTACGAGAAATACGGCGCATCGATCGACAACAACAACTATGGAAAAGGCAGGGATTGCTCGGAGGGAGATGTCGCAGGGTACAGCTGGGCGAATTATTTCGGTTTCGAACCGGTGATGGACAGCGTTTTCATCACTAAAGCGAACACCAAACTCTGGAACTACTACAAGGACCGGACTGAGACGGGTGTCGACGCCCTGCGCGCCAAACTCGGAAAATGGGGTTTTTACACCTGCGACCACTGGGGAGGTGTCGAAACGGCGCTCGGCAAGCCCGACACCGCGCTGATCATCCATGGGTGGGATCACGAGTACTACTATAAAAATTCCCCCGGGATGATCTACTGGCAGACATTGAGGAAAGAGTCCGGGACGAACAAGGATCAATACGCCTCCTACATGACCGGTCCGACCGTGTGGCGATCCTATTTTCAATTTCTCGGATACATGATCGACAACGCCAATCAGCGGCTCTTCATCCGCCCGAGAATCCCCTCCTCCATGAATTCCGAGATCAGGGACGCCCTGCTCCTCAATCCCAAAGCGCTCGGCACGCTCACCTACAGCGAGATACCCGATTCCGCGACGAAACGGACCCAAACCATGACTGTAGCTTACGACGCGCCGGTTCCGATCAGGGAATTCGTGCTCAAGAACAATACCGGCATTTCCGACCCGGGCGTAGCTGTCATAGTCAATGGCGCCGCGATTTCCGGCCATACGGTGAAGGCCGAAGGTTCTGGATACGAAAAGACAATCCGTGTCACGCTCTCCGCGCCTGTCCAGATCGGGCCAGGGGGCGTGAAGATAGAGGTCTTCGCCGGGCCGGTGAGCGCCCGGAAGAACCGCGCGGTCTACCCGGAGTTCCGGCTCGCACTCGCGACCGGACATCTGCGAACCGGCGCTACCGTCCGTTTCTGCGTTGACCGGGCGGGACCCGTCACCATGGAACTTCTGGGTCTCGACGGCGCGAGAATCGGCGCCATCCTGAAAGACAACCTTTCCGCAGGCGAACACAGTTTCAAATGGAACGGAAGAACGGTCGACGGCAGGATGATCGGCTCGGTCGTAGCCCTGCTGCGGCTCTCCACGCCGAACGGAACGGCGACAAGGACTGTTTCCACGGTCAGGTGAACCTGCCTCCGGGCATCACCAGGTTTTAAGAGGGGCGCCCCCGGGGCGCCTCTCCTTTCCATCCAATGCAGCCGCCTCTTGCCCCGGTCCTTTACACCACCTATATTCATAATCTTCAGGAGATGCGCGTCAAGGCGCGCTGCGGAGAAACGGAGACCTTACGTTCCAGGAGGATGAGTTATGAAAAGACATTGCTGCGCCATGATGGCCGCGCTCTCGATAGTCGCGCTGTGCGGAACCGCGACCCCGGCCTTTTCGTGGGCAACCGGAGAAGGCAGTTGTTACGCCAAAGGGGACATGTTCGCCTCCGGGTGGTTGAGCTTCTACTTTTTCGGACTCGACGCGACATTCGACTACGGCGTGCATGACGCGATTTCCATAGGCGCATCTGCGGGGTACAATACGGAAAGCATCTACCAGGGTCACGCCCGCAACAACTACTTCCCCCTGATGGTACGGGGCGCGTTCCATCCGTTCAATCTCGATGCGCTTGCCGGCAAGTTGCTCATCCGCAACATGGTCGACGTGTACGCCGGGCTGGTGACCGGATTCGCACCCGGGTTCAGGACAGAGGACGAGGGATACGAGTCGCAAATGGCCGCGGAAAAGAACATCTCCAAATTCATCCTGCGGGAGCATCTGGGTGTGCGATACTTCATCACCGAGAAGTGGAGCATGTCTGTGGAGCACTCCGGAACACTCGTCGCGATCGCGATGGGAGTCACTTACAAGCTGTAGCCCGGCCGTCTTTCAGGGCTGAAGACCATGATTCTGCAATTCCACCCGGGCCTTAGGCCCGGGCTA
>CAZGVZ010000289.1:0-5929 GCA_964529145.1 uncultured Fibrobacteraceae bacterium
CGGAACACCGCCGGGCCGCCTGTTCGCCGCCACCTTTACCAACAAGGCGGCGCGCGAAATGCGGGAAAGGGTCGAACGTTTCACCGGGCGTGCGGCTGAGGGAATGTGGATAGGCACCTTCCACTCCCTGTGTGCCCGCATGCTGAGAAAGGAATGCCGCGTACTCGGTTACCGGCCAGCGTTCTCCATCTATGACACCGCGGATCAGGCGTCGCTCCTGAGAAAAGTCCTGCAACGGCTCGAGGTCGATGACCGCAGCATCTCCCCGCGCCAGATCCTCAGCCGCATTTCCCATTACAAGAACAGGTGCATCTCCCCTGATGAGGCGCGCAGGGCCGCGATCGGTTTTTTTGAGCAGGAGCTCATTCGGATCTATTCGACGTATCAGCAGATGCTCCGTGAGCAGCAGGCCATGGATTTCGACGATCTGCTGATGCAGGCCGTGGCGCTCCTTCGCGACCACAGGGAAATATCCGACCGCTATTCGGGTCTTTTCGATTATGTGTTGGTGGACGAATATCAGGACACCAATACCGTCCAGATGCAACTGGTAAAAGAACTTTCCAGGGGGCACCATCGCGTATTCGCGGTGGGCGACGACGACCAGAGCATCTACGGCTGGCGGGGCGCGCAGATCGACAATATACTGAATTTCGAGACACACTTTTCCGATACGAAGGTCTTCAAGCTCGAGCAGAACTACCGATCGACCGGCGCGATCCTGAAATTCGCCAACGCGGTCATCGCGGAGAACGGCCACCGGGCGGTCAAGGAATTGTGGACCGACCGCGGCGATGGGACCCGGGTGGTCTTGAGCCGGTATCGTGACGACCGGCAGGAAGCGGAGGAAACAGCGGGCAGGATCGCGGATCTGTGCCGCGCAAACATCAAGGGAGGGAACATTGCGGTCCTGTTCAGGACAAATGCCCAATCACGGGTCTTCGAGGAGTCTTTCCGTAAACGCAATCTTCCTTACCAGCTCGTCGGGGGCACTGGTTTTTACGAACGCGCCGAGATCAAGGACTGCCTGTCGTTCCTGCGCCTGCTTGTCAATCCTTCCGACATGGTGAGTTTCGAGCGTATTTACAACGTCCCTGGTCGCGGCCTGGGGGAAAAAGCACTCGAAGCCATCACGGCACGCGCCACGGAAATGCGGGCTCCGGTACTCGAAGCACTGTTGCAAAGCGACCCGTCAGTTTTTGGAAGCCGTTTCAGAAAGGGTTTTTCGGAACTCAGGGAGCTCTTCGCGCTTCTGCTCGACGCACTGGAGCAGGGAACTGCTCCGCATGTCCTCCTGAGGGATGCGGTCCAGGTATCGGGATACATGGACATGCTCTCGGAGCAGCACTCGGAGGAGGCTTCGGGAAGAATAGAAAATGTCAATGAGCTCATGAATGCCCTTGCCGTATGGTCCGGTGACAATCCGGACAGGGGACTCGCGCAGTTTCTCGAGGAGGTTTCCCTTGTATCGGATGTGGATACCTGGGACCGCAGGGATGACGCGGTGAATCTCATGACCCTGCATTGCGCCAAAGGGCTCGAGTTCAGCCACGTTTTTCTCGTGGGTCTTGAAGACGGTATTCTGCCTTCCCGGCAGAATTTCGACGACGAGATGAAAATAGAGGAGGAGCGGCGTCTGCTGTATGTCGGTGCGACCCGCGCGTGCGAGGGGTTGACCTGTTCGTATGCGGACCGGCGTTACCGTTTCGGGGAACTGTCGCCACAGACCCCCTCGCGTTTTCTTCTCTCGGTGGATGCCGCGAAGTTCGATTCCGACGACCGGACGAGGGATTTCGGCGCTCCCGTACGGGAAAAACAACGGGCCGGAGAAGAACGGCAGCGCCCCGGAATTCGTCCTCCGGTCACCATTTCGCGGCCTGATATACCGGAAAGAAGGGCCCCCAGGCAGCCCGGGTACGACGATTTTTCTCAGGATGTCGTAGAATACAGAATGGGCCAATACGTACGGCACAAAAATTATGGAAGGGGCAGGATCGTCAGTATCAGCGGATTTGGAAGCGACATGAAAGTGATGGTGCTGTTCAACGACGGGACGAGGCGCAAGCTGATGGCCAAATTCGCCAATTTCGAGCGTGACCCGGCATGACACAGGCCCGTGTTTGCGGAATGACCCAGTTATTTCCGGCCGCATCCCGAAGGATGTCGGCTTGATCGACAGAGAAGAGGTCCTCCGTATCGCACGGCTCGCCATGTTGAATCTGAGCGGAGATGAAATCGAGTCCTTTACGGAACAGCTGGAGTCGATTCTCGCGTATGTGCGCGAGCTCGATACCCTGCCCGATGCGGGAATAGATCCGACCTGGATGACCTCGGTGGAGCACGCGGCCTTCAGGGAAGACCAGGCCTCGCCCTCGCTTTCCCGCGAAGCCGCACTTCAGAACGCACCAGTGGTCATCGACGGTCATTTCGCGGTCCCAAGGGTGATCGATACCGGAAAAAGAGATCCGGAGGAACCGGCCCGCTGAGTGCACCAGGAGGAAGCCCCATGTCGCGCATCGTCTGCATGATCCCCGCAAGATACGGATCCGCCCGCCTGCCGGGTAAACCGCTCCTGAAAATTCTCGATATTCCGCTTATCGTCTGGGTATACCGTAACGCCCTTTCCTCGGGCATCTTCGACGAGGTAATCGTGGCCACCGACGATGAACGCATCGCGGCCGAGGTGCGGAAGGAGGGTGGAACGGCCGTCATGACCTCTTCAAGCCATGCGAGCGGAACAGACCGCATCAACGAAGCGGCCGCAGGGATACGGTGCACGCATATCGTCAATGTCCAGGGAGACGAGCCCCAGATACCGTCCGGCCTTCTTGCCGATTTTTCTTCCGCGCTCCCGAAGATCGAAGACAATTCCTTGCTAACCGTCGTCTCGCATGCTACAATTGAAGAAAAATCGGATCCCAACATCGTCAAGGCGGTACTCGATTCGAACGGCAAGGCGCTCTATTTTTCCCGGGCGGCGATTCCCTACGAAAGAAACGAGGGCGCGCCGTGTTATAAACATATGGGAATCTACGGCTATACTGTCGCCGGGCTCAGGAGATTCTGCTCGTATAGGGAGGGTGCGCTCGAACACGCCGAGGGGCTCGAGCAGTTGCGTGCGCTCGAAAACGGCATGACCATCGAATGCATGGTGCGCGATTTCGAATCGGTCGGCATCGATACCCCGGAAACACTCGAACGATTTCGTCTCCGTATGGCAGGAAACGGCTATGGAACCTGAACAGAAGCATATCCTTATCGTGGATGACGAAACATCCATATGCGAGGTTCTAGGCCAGTACCTCAAACGGGACGGATACAGGGTTTCGATCGCGTCAAGCGGCGAGGAGGCGCTCGAGATCCTCGGCCGCAACAGGGTGAATCTCATGATCTCCGATATCAAGATGCCGGGCATCACCGGGGTCGACCTTCTCAAGCATGTCAAGGAAAAATCACAATCTCTGCCGGTCCTCATGACCACCGGATTCCCCACGCTGGACACCGCGATCGAAGCCCTGAAGCTCGGTGCCTATGATTACATGACCAAACCATTTCATCTCGAGGAGATCGGTGAGAAGGTACGGCGGGCTTTCGCGACGATCAAGCTCCAGGAGGAGAACCTGCTTTTTTCCAGGCTGATTTCGCTTCATGAGGTCACCAAGGAACTCGCATCCACACTCGAGGTGAGCGACCTCAACAACAAGTTCCTCGATTTTTCGTTGCGAATGGTAAACGCCGACGGAGGCGCGCTTCTTTTCATCGATCAGGGAGGAAAGCTCGCGATCACCGAAACCGCCGGTGAATCCTACTCCGCGGCATACTGGCTCGAACAACCGTTCGTCGCCGCCGCCCGCCTGGTTGTTCGTCAGCAGGAACCGGTGCTCGTCGACAACGGGACACCGTTGCCGTCGGATTCTCTGCTGCCGCTGCCCGGGGACCTCAGGTCGCTTCTCAGCTATCCCCTGAAAACCCCTTCTCGGACGATAGGTGTGCTGAATCTCGTAAGGCGGAACGAGCACGATCCCTTTTCTAACCTTGACAAGGAAATCATCAACGTCCTCGCTTCACAGGCAAGCATCTCGATCGAAAACGTGCGGTTGTACCACAATATCCGCGATAATTATCTTAAGACCATACGGGCCTTCGCGCTCGCCGTCGAAGCGAAAGACGAGTATACCCACGGACATTCGGAGAACGTCATGAAGTATACCGTGGTCCTCGCCAAACATCTCGGACTTCCGGATCACGAGATCGAACTGGTGAAATACGCGGGGCTGCTCCATGACATCGGTAAAATCGGCATCAGCGAAAATATTCTCAACAAAACCGGAAAGCTGACCGTGCAGGAATTCGAGGAAATCAAAAAGCACCCGGAACTTGGGGCGCGCATCATTTCCGATGTCCCTTTCCTGAAATCGCTGGTCCCGATGGTCCTGCACCATCACGAGTTCTACAACGGAT
The DNA here is from genome assembly GCA_964529145.1 of uncultured Fibrobacteraceae bacterium. Classification (GTDB taxonomy): domain Bacteria; phylum Fibrobacterota; class Chitinivibrionia; order Chitinivibrionales; family Chitinispirillaceae; genus JAFGNB01. The sequence goes on from CAZGVZ010000289.1 coordinate 4,462, forward strand.
GCGGTTATCCGATGAAGATCGCGGGCACGGCCATTCCTTTCGGGGCGCGTATCCTGAGCGTCGCCGATGCCTACGAAGCGATGACTTCCGACCGTCCCTACAGGCGATCGCTTTCCGAAGGGGTGGCAGCGGACATTCTCTTCAAGGAACGCGGGAAGCAGTTCGATCCAGGTGTCGTGGACTCTTTCCTCGATATCGTCCACTCGAAAGGGGCAAGCGGATGAAACCGAAATCACCCGCGGCGGTCATCTGGGTTATCGCGGCTTTCCTGTGGCTCGCAGCGGTGGTCGATACGACGCAAAAGGAAGACGGAGCGGAACTGATTGTGCCGAACGATAGCGGGAAAACGGTTCCCGCAGGCGAAGGAGAATCCGTGATCACGGGGAAAGAGGACAGGCGCCCTTCACAGGCGCCGTGTATCGATATCAACAGCGCCGGGGCGGCCGAACTGGACCGGCTTCCCGGAGTCGGACCCGTAATCGCGCGGAGGATCATCGATTACCGGGAGTCCCACGGTGCTTTCAAGCGTCTCTCGGATGTCGACCGGGTAAAAGGAATAGGTCCCGCGACGTTGAAAAAGATGGAGGGAAGGCTCTGTTTTTGAAAATGCTGAAATACGCAAAAACTGAGCTTGATCGGATCGGTATTTCGCATGGGCGGGGCATATCGATCTTGTGATACGCCCAAGCGGCTGCGATCCCTTTATGACGCTGTCCGCGAAGCGGATCGCGTAAAGGAATCGTTCGATTTAGGTTGAAGATGGATTCAAGAAATATGATATTTAAGCGGGCACTGACAGGAGCCGGCACTTTCGACCTGATTCGGACGATCCACGTTAAAACCGGTGCGTGTCGTATGCCGCGACATGACAGGGAGGCAGGAACGTGGGCCGGCACTCCATGAAGTATCGTCACTTCTCCAACGGGATGGTATGAACCAATCGGACAAGCTCGTTTCCGGACTCGACATTCAGCCCGACTATCTTTCGCTCGCGCAGTACTCGCCGGAGGAGCATGCCGTGACGCTCGTCGCGATCCAGCCTCTGAGCGGAGCCGGAGATATCTCACCGGAATCGATAGGTCGTGAACTCGGTGAACTCAAGACCAAATGCAGATTTTGCGGAACCGGCATCAACTGCGCGCTGCCCGGAGAATATGCGATCATCGAAAAAATGCCTGTTGATCAGGATGAAGCCGATATCCATGACGCGCTGCAATGGGAGCTGGGACAGCATCTGATCGGGGATGTCGGTGATTACGCGTTCGATTATGAACCCTGCGGAACGGGAGCGGACGGGCTTCGCCGGTTTCTGGTGGTGGCCTACCGTCATCAGCAGGTCGAAGAGATCGTCCGTTTGCTGAAACGCCATAAACTCACCGCAGCGGTCATGGATCTCGACATCTTTGCACTGGTCAATGTTTTCGAGGCGAATTACTCGGACTTTCTGGAACGCCCCTGCCTTATTGCG
>CAZGVZ010000290.1:0-3119 GCA_964529145.1 uncultured Fibrobacteraceae bacterium
TCCGTTACTGATCAGCGCAAATATCGGCTATGCACTCTATGGCAAAGTCGCCGGAATGATGACCTCTTTCGGCGAGATCTCGATTCTCAGCCTGAAGATTTTCCGTAATACACGTTTCCTGTTCAGGGACATTTCTATGTCCGTGGAACAGATGTTTTTCCTGGGGAGCAATACCCTGCCTCTGGGATTCGCGGTTTCCGCTTTCGTGGGAATCGAAGCTGTGCTTCAGGCCGTATACCAGTTTTCAGGTATTATCCCCCTGCGTTACCTTGGATTTGCTGTACGCGGCACTACCGTCACGGAACTTGTACCGGTCATTCTAAGCATGGTATTCGCGGGGAGGATCTCCACTTCCATTGCCGCCGAGATCGCCAATATGAAAAATACGGAACAGCTGGATTCGATGGTTTGTCTCAGTCTCGATCCGGTGCGGTATCTCTTTCTGCCCAGGGTTTTGGCCTGTACTTTTATGCTGCCTGTAGTCGTGGTCATCGGTTTTCTGATCTCGTTTGTATTTTCCGTGATCACCGTGTCCATCTTCATCGATTTCAGCGTACAGGCATTTCTGAACAGCTTCAGGATGTGGTTCAACTACATGGAACTGGTAAAAGGCGTCCCTAAATGTTTTCTGTTCGGTTTCATCATCGGAATAATTGGTATATACTGCGGGACCGGATCGGGGCATGGAGTGCAGGGGGTAGGCAACGCCACGGGGAAGGCGGTTACATTGTCCTGCGTAGTACTGCTGGTCCTGGATTTCATCATCGCCCAGATTCTGCTGTAGGTTTGGTATGTCAATCATTCGTCACTGCGACCTTGTAGCCGAAAACATCGGAAGATTCGTCCGGGAATCACTCGATCAGATCAGGGTGATCGCGCAGCTTTTCATCTCGGCCGTTTTCATCAGGTGGCGCTACAGGATAATCGTCAGGCAGATGTATCAGCTGGGCGTCCGTTCGCTGCCACTTGTCATGTTCCTCTCATTCTTTACAGGTTTCATTTCGGTGCTGTCGCTCTGGGTACTCACCAACGGCATCGCGCGGCGCTATGTCGGAACCGCGGTGTTCCGGGTCGTCCTTTCGGAAATGGGGCCGGCGTTCACCGGGCTGGTGCTTTCGTCAAAGCTGGGCGCGATGATCGCCGCGGAAATCGCCAGCCTCAAGGTAACCCAGCAGCTCGACGCCCTCACCTGCCTGAACCTCAATCCACTCAGTTACGAAATCAACCCGCGTATTATCGCCTGTCTGGTAATGGGGCCGGTACTGTTCATCTATTCCTGTGTCGTAGCCATCCTGGGAGCCCAGCTTCTTTCGACACTGGTCCTGGGAATACCGCCCTTCGCTTTCTACAACAGCATGAAACTGCTGTTCTCCATCGACCTGGTCGCCGTGGGAGTTTTCAAAGCCACGGTTTTTTCGCTCATCATCGGCGTATGCAGCTGTTACTGCGGTTACACGTTCAACGCAGCCCAGGGCGCGATCGGCGTCGGCGAAGCGATACGCAACGCGGTGGTTTCAAGTTCGGTGCTGCTGCTGTTCGCGAACATGGTGATCAGCGGAATGCTGCTGTAGACGCTGTTTACCGGTCGCAGTACTCATTACTTACTGTGTGATAAAGCATTTTAAACCATTTCAGGTTTTCAACAAGAGGAATGCGGTACGATACGACGGTGCAGCAGTCATCGGACTCCTGGCGTCCACCGAACAGAGTGAAAAACCACCGGCTTTGCCGGTGAGTGAGACGGCACCCTGGAATGCGATGCATCCTTCTTGTTTTCCGCGGGCTGTCGCCCGCACCGGACACGCCACCGCCCATGGCGGTGGCGTGTTGACTTAACGATCAATCTGAAGGAGCCTCATGTCACCGTTTATCGAAATGCTCGAATCCCGTCAGAAGCGGGTGAGATCACTGCTCTGTGTGGGATTGGACCCCCAAACCGGGAAAATTCCAGCGCAGATAGCCCGGAAGGAATATCCCATATACGAGTTCAACAGAAACATAATCGAGGAAACGAACCCGTTCACCTGTTCATACAAGCCGCAAGTCGCCTACTACAGCGGGATCGGTGCGGAAAAAGAATTGAAGATGACGATAGATTTTCTGCACGAACGGTTTCCGGATATCCCGGTGATTCTCGACGCGAAAAGGGGGGATATCGGACCCACAGCCGAAATGTACGCAAGGGAAGCGTTCGACCGCTATAATGCGGATGCGGTGACGGTCAATCCTTACATGGGTTTCGATTCCATCAAGCCATTTACCGACAGGAAGGAGAAAGGGGTGGTGGTGCTGTGCAAGACGTCGAATCCGCACTCGGGCGATTTCCAGGATCTGACGGTCGACGGCACGCCGCTTTACCTGAGGGTTGCGGAGAAGGCACGGTCGGAATGGAACTATAATGGAAACGTACTCCTGGTGGCCGGAGCCACGTATCCTTCACAGATACGCGGCATCAGGGCGGCCGTTCCGGAAATGACGCTTCTGGTTCCGGGAGTGGGGGCGCAGGGAGGATCGATCCGGGAGATCATCTCGGCCGGGCTCAGAAAAGACGGCCTTGGGATCGTGATCAATTCCTCCAGGGCGATCATCCACGCAAGCAGCGGCATGGATTTCGCCGAAAAAGCCCGGGCTGCGGCTGAGGCGGCCTGCCGGGAAATGCGCGAACACCTGCCCCTGAGTTGAGCGATTCCCTTCACGGCAAGACAGACGCCTGAAATACGCCATTGCAAAAATGCCGGACATACCACCCGGGTATCTCTGAGTTTGCACCGGCCGTTTTATCTCGACATCTTACCCATCTCGAAAGAATGGCTCTGTCCGGATTGTAACGGTTCAGAGGGGCGCCATTGCCGCAAAGATGGGCCGGCTTTTTCCCGCTCATCCCCGTCTCCTCCAGATCAAGCCGGATTCAACGTGCTCAGACCCAGCCACTCGGGATTCTTCTCCGTGGAATCGAAGATGTCACCGGTTTTGTATGGCTCGAACGATCCGTCGCGCGCCGCTTCTTCCGTTCTGTCAAGAATGGCCCTGATCTCTTCCCGGCTCATCGGCCTGAGTTCGCGCGCAGTTTCAAGTGCCTGGCGCAGTGTTTCCATGGAGTCGATGCCGGTTATGCACAC
>CAZGVZ010000290.1:3129-5922 GCA_964529145.1 uncultured Fibrobacteraceae bacterium
AGGATGATGGGGTCCCCCATTGACTTCATTCCGAGTACGCCGATTCCTCTGTCCAGGGCGAGCGGGAGCACCGAGTTGCCGAAGCTGTCGAAGTGGGCGTCCATCACGTTGAGCGGCATCTGAATGGTGTCGAAACTGAAACCGTGCCGGCCCGCCTCCTCGAGCATGCGCAGATGGATCGCGGGGCTTTTGTGCCCGGTAAACCCGAGGTAGCGGATTTTTCCGGTTTCCCGTGCCTTCACCAGCGCTTCGATCGTGCCTCCGTCCGCGAAGACCCGTTTCACATCTTCCATCCGGATCACCTCATGGATCTGAAGCAGATCGACATGGTCGACGGCGAGCCGTTTCAACGACTCGTCGAGCTGAGACGACGCGCTTTCCGCTGTGCGGCCATCCACTTTGGTCATGAGAAATGCCCTGCTTCTGTATCCGTCCCGAAGTGCTTTGCCCATGCGGATCTCGCTTTCGCCGCCATTGTAATCCCAGCTGTTGTCGAGAAAGTTCACACCGCCGTCCATCGCGGCTCGGACGATCCTGACCGCCAAAGCTTCGGACACCTCGGGTTTACCGAGGTGAGCACCCCCGATCCCGATTATGGAAACCTTCTCGCCGGTTCGCCCCAGCCATCGATAAGGAATGATTTCGCCGGGAGCCGCAAGGGTATGCCGGTGAGTGATCGCAAGTATAGTTTCGACGGCCTCCGGGGTCTGGACGAATTCTCTCCGGTTCATAAGCACTCCTTCCTTACAGGATGATCAATGAAATCCATCTACAGCAATCGATGTACCTCATGGGAAATACGGGTATTGCGGATAGTCAGTCGGCATTTGTGAGGAGTAACGTCAATGGCACGACCACTGCCTGCCTCGGTATGAATCATTGTGGAGGGATTTGCACAACGCGGCCTCCGCGGCCTTGTGCCGCGGGGCAGGACAGCGAATCCCGTCCGTCCTTTCGCTGTCGATGCCCCTCCCAAGCCGGACCACGGCTTTCAGCCGTGGTAGTCGATCACACCCAGCTCTGGGCAATCACCTCTCCCTCGATGCTCACGGTCACCATTTTAATCGGAACCTTACGCTTCGCCTGAGCCGCAGCCTGCTGCGCGAGGCGCAGGAGACCGCTGCAGCAGGGTACCTGCATTATCATGACGGTGAGCGTGTTGATCTGTGCATCGTCGATGAGCGAGCGCAGTTTTTCCAGGTATATCTCTTTCCCGTCATCGAGTTTCGGGCATGCGATGGCAAGCGTTTTGCCTTTTAGGTAGTTTCGGTGAAAGTCACCCATACTGTATGCTACACAGTCGGCGGCGAGCAGCAAATCGGCGCCGCGGTAGTGGGATGCGGCTGGGGAGATGAGGTGCATCTGGACCGGCCAGTGCTGCAGAGCCGAAGACTGGGCAGAGTCCTTGACGGGGTCGTCCGTTGCGGTATGGAGACTCGAATCGAACCGGATTGGCCTCATGCCCGGGCAACCTTCGCCATGAAAACCCTCGGGAGCCGGCGATTCCGCGGTGGAGCGCCTGCCGGCAGGAATACCCTGATCCCTGAGTTCAGCTAACGCTTCCTCGAGGTACTCCTTTTGTCCGTGTCCCTCGAGATGCTTAAGATGGGCTTCGATGACCGCCGGTCCCTGTTTAATGATGGTTTTCATCACCGCGCGTTCATCGTAAGGCTTCGCATCCCTTTTTTCGACCGTGATCGCCCCTGCTGGACAGTGTCCGAGACAGGCACCTAGACCGTCACAGAACAGATCGCTAATCAGGCGCGCCTTTCCCTCAATGATCCGGATGGCCCCCTCGGGGCAGTTGGGAATGCAAAGCCCGCATCCGTTGCACTTCTCTTCGTCGATGGAAATGATATTGCGTTCCATTTTCTACCCTCCAGTATAGATTCCCGGCAGCTTTCCTTCGATCCGGAAATCATGCCTGTTTCCGGACCGGTCACAGTTTTATTAATGGTCTCATACAAGATGCACTCAAATTTTCAGGAATTCATAAAGAATTGTTTTCAGTGCCGATAATTATGGAGTTCTCTTTAAATATGGTGATTATTTCCATCTCCAATATTGACCGGGATCAAGAAAAACATTTTTCGTGAACGAAAACGGAAGGGAATTGGGGTATCAGGTACAGCGGGTCGAAACGGATGCGCTGAGGCAAAGGAGAGAAGGTGCTCCGATCAGGTTTTTAAGGAGATTTGAAAGCGAACGGGAAACAGGTATTTTCCAGGCATGAACATTCGGGCGTACCTCGATCATACCGACTTTTTCAGCGGCATCTCGGAGCAAAGCAAGGAACAGCTTGCCTGTATCTGCATTCCGAAAAATCTCGAAAAAAAACAGACCCTTTTTCATGAGGGAGAGACCGGACACGCATTCTATTTTGTCGGCGGAGGGTCGGTCGGACTGTATAAAGGAACGGAAGCGGGCAGGGACGTGGTGATCAAGATAGTAAGGAGAGGGGAACTTTTCGCGGAGGTGGTCCTGTTCGAACTCAATACCTATCCGGTAACCGCGGTCGCACTACAGCCGAGCCTGGTGTTCATCGTTCCGAAAGTGCAATTCACCTGCCTTCTGAAAGACGAACGGTTCAGGGACGATTTTATCCGCATACTTATGCGTAAACAACGCTATCTCGCCGAAAGGATAAAGTATCTCACCATGCACGATGTGGAGGAACGTTTTTTTCTCTTCCTGGGCGAGCATTACGGCCAGGGAGACTCCTTGCGGCTGACCTACTCCAAAAAGGATATCGCCGCCGCGTATATAAAGCTCCCGGCACTAATCAGCAAAAGC
>CAZGVZ010000291.1:0-4345 GCA_964529145.1 uncultured Fibrobacteraceae bacterium
CGCTCACTCCAGTGATGACGGTCAGGGTATTGAGAGGTATGTCGAGATCGATATTCTTTAGATTGTTTTGACGTGCACCGCGAACGGTGATCTTGTCGCCGCTGGAGCTTCGGGGCATGCGCGGTGGTTTCCTTCTTCAATGGGACGAGGATGTAGGGTCCGCGCACAGGCGCGAACCGGATCGTGTCACGAGCATTCGTTTTCCGCAGTGACAATATTTTCGGCGCAGCCTTTCCGGTGGAGGATGTGTCTCATACGGAAGGGTTTCATCTCCGCACCGGTCGGCTACAGTCGCTCAAGCCCCGCGACCAGCCACTTCCAGAAACGGCCCACCGACTGGACATTCATTCTTTCATCGGGACTGTGCGCGCCTCGTATCGTGGGTCCGCATGAGATCATCTCCATTCCTGGGAATCGTGCGCCGATGATACCGCACTCGAGCCCTGCATGTACCACGACCATTCCCGGGTCTTTACCGTGTACAGACCGGTACGCCTGTTTCATCGTGGCCAGGAGTGAGGAGCCCGGATCCGGCTGCCAGCCTGGATACGTGCTCCCGTACGATACCGAGGCGCCCTTGTCGGTAAAAATTCCGGTAATCTTCGATTTCAATTCACTGAGCCGGATGTCCGATGAGCTGCGCAGCATGCAATCGATATGGATTCCCCGCTCCTCTGCCGAGACTATGGAAAGATTGTTGGAAGATTCTACGACATCGGGCATTCGTTCACTCCTACCGAGAACGCCATACGGGCATTCGGAGAGAGCGGCGAGAAGCCGTTTCCGGGTGCCGTCATCGAATACCGCCTTAGGCAAAGTATACTCGGCCACACCGATCCGGCAGCCCGGATCGGAATCGGATAATTCTTGTTTGCATATTTTTTCAATCGTAGAGACTGATTCCCTGAACCGCACGGCTTCGCTTTGTGGAACCGTCACCAACGCGAACGCCTCCCTCGGAATCGCGTTGCGGGCGGTTCCTCCGCGCAGCGAATGTACACGTAATCCGTACCCCAGACATGATTCGAGGACTCTCGCCAGCAGCTTCAGCGCGTTCCCCCTGTTCAGATGGATTTCGATTCCCGAATGGCCTCCGCGGAGCCCGTCTACGACAATTGAAAATCCGGCGCTCCCCCGGTCGGGGGTATCGGTTGCGACAGGCATTTTTGCGATGATATCCGTTCCTCCAGCGCAGCCGATACAGATTTCGTCCTCGTTTTCAGTATCGAGATTGATCAGTCTCCTTCCTGTCAGAAATCCGTCGGCCAGGCCGAAGGCGCCGGTCATCCCGCGCTCCTCGTCCACAGTGAAGAGCGCTTCGAGATCGCCGTGACGTATGGTGCCGCTCTCGAGCACCGCGAGCGCGACCGCCACACCGATTCCGTTATCCGCGCCGAGAGTAGTGCCACGGGCACGCACCCATTCTCCATCGATATACGGCCGTATGGGGTCCTTCTGAAAATCGTGGATCGTGGTTTCATTTTTCTGGGGAACCATGTCGAGGTGACACTGCAGAATTACGGAGCCGGTCGAGTGCCGCGCTCCTTTTTTACGGACAAGCACGTTGCCGACATTGTCCGTGATCGCGTGAAGCCCGAGTTTTGCGGCCTGGCTGACGATGAATTCGGCTGCGGCCTTCTCCCGGCCGGATGGATGGGGAATGGCGCAAAACTGTTCGAAGTAGTTCCAGACGGGTTGCGGATCGAGTCGCTCGAGCATCTATTCCCCCGGGTTCCAAAGAGGTATTTTTTAGTTGAGCGGTCCTGGCTCGGGTCCGGCAACAGGCCCCGCAGGTATGTGCCGTAAGAAAATACAACACATTCGTCCGAAAGTGAAATCTGCGGAAAGGATTGTGAAAAGACGTGGGATCATTGGATGGCGCGGCTCTTTCGAAGACATGCGCCTTCGCCCTGAAACAGGTATCGGTTCATTACGGACGAGAAGTATGTTCCGGCGTGGTTCGCGGGTATGTAACGGTCAGCCTTTCGTCCCCGGGGTGCGATGTTCACATATTGCTTCAGAGGTGACCTGAATGATCGATCGGATTGTCGGCTTTCTCGAAGCTGCGATTGAAAGGAAGGTATTTCCCGGCTGTGCGGCGGGCATCGTGGCCGGCGGGAAAAAATGGTGCGGAGCGGTCGGACGGCTCACCTACTCCGGGGAGAGTCGGGCCGTCAGGGAGGACACGGTGTATGACGTGGCGTCGATAACCAAATCCATTCCGGCCGCAAGTCTGGCGCTCCTGTGCATCGAACGGGGAATGCTCGGACTCGACGATCCGCTGACCTCCGCGGTTCCCGGGTATTCCGGACGATACAGGGAAGAGATCACTGTACGTCACCTCCTGACCCATACTCTTGACTTCGGATTCCGGCTCTCCGGGCTGAGGGAATGTACAGGGAACGAAATCATGGGTAAAATCCTCACCGCCCCGCTCCGGTCCGGACCGGGTTCCGTTTTTTCTTACGCCAACGCGACCAGTATCCTGCTCGGTCTCGCGGTGGAACGGGCTGCCGGACTGCCGCTGGACGAAGCGGCCGACCGGTACCTGTTCAAACCCCTCGGCATGAATGCAACCACGTTTCATCCTGAGAAATTCGACATCGAGAATGTCGCGCCGACTGAAATGGACCAATGGAGGGGAGGCATGGTTCGGGCAGTAGTGCACGACGAGAGCGCGTACGCGCTTCGTCCCGCACCGGTCGGGTCGGCGGGGCTCTTTTCAACAGTCCCTGACCTGCTGATTTTCGCGAAGATGCTGCTCGATGGTGGAAGCCTTGCCGGAGAGACCCTTTTCAGGCCGGAAACAGTGGAGATGATGCATACCAACTTCTGCCCCGCGCCCGGCGCGCGTGCAGGTTTGGGTTGGGAACTCGGCCAACCCTCGTTCATGGGTCCGAGGTGCCATCCCTCGACGTTCGGAAAGACCGGGTTTACCGGCTGTTCGTTTGTGGTCGATCCGGTGGAGCGCGTCGCTGTTGTACTGCTCTCGAACCATACGTTTCCCCTCAGAAGGAGCGACAGAACCTTGATAAACAGGGTTCGGAGCGGGCTGGCTGGCGCGGTTTTTTCCCCGAAGTTCGTTCTGTGACCGGCGATATCTATATTGTAATGCTGAAAAACGATAAAAAATGCATGATTCCGCCACCGTACCATGAGAGGAGAAGACCATGAACGGCGATTCGCGATTCACCCGGACCATTCTCTGTATAGGAGCAGGATACGTGGGAGGGCCCACCATGGCGGCTATCGCGGCCAAATGCCCTCATTGTAAAGTGACCGTCGTGGATATAAGTAAAGAAAGGATCGACGCCTGGAATTCGGACCGGCTGCCGATCTACGAACCGGGACTGCTGGACGTCGTCAAGGTCGCCAGGGGACGAAACCTTTTTTTTTCCACGGACATCGACCGTGGAATCGTAGAATCTGAAATAATATTTGTTTCTGTCAATACCCCGACAAAGACGTTCGGCGCGGGCGCGGGCAAGGCTGCGGATCTGCAATACTGGGAAAAGACCGCCCGCAACATCGTCCGGGTGGCGACCTCGGACAAGATCATCGTCGAAAAGAGCACTTTACCGGTGCGGACCGCGCGCGCGATGGAGAGGATTCTCAACGCCAACGGAAAGGGGATTCATTTCGAGGTGCTGTCGAATCCCGAGTTCCTCGCCGAAGGAACCGCGATCGAGGACCTCAACAACCCGGACCGGGTGCTCATCGGTTCCTCGGAAACGGAATCCGGTCTTCGGGCGCGGGAAGTACTCGTCGAGATCTACGCGAACTGGATCCCGCGCGACCGGATCCTGACCAGCAACGTCTGGAGCTCGGAACTTTCCAAACTCGCGGCGAACGCTTTTCTCGCCCAGCGTATTTCCTCGATCAACAGCATCAGCGCGCTCTGCGAGAAAACGGAAGCGAATGTAATCGAAGTGGCCAAGGCGATCGGGATGGACGGCAGGATCGGGAGCCGTTTTCTCAGGGCGAGCGTGGGATTCGGGGGATCCTGTTTCAAGAAGGACATTCTCAACCTGGTGTACATCGCCGAGGGATACGGTCTTCACGAGGTCGCCCGTTACTGGGAGAACGTGGTAACCATCAACGACTATCAGAAGCACCGCTTCGTTCAGACCATGGTACGGGTGATGTTCAACACGATCGCAGGGAAGAGGATCACACTCTTCGGATTCGCCTTCAAGGCGGATACGGGCGACACCCGCGAATCTCCCGCGATCGATGTAGCGCGGCACCTTGTCGAGGAGCGGGCAGAGGTGGTGATAACAGACCCGCAGGCGCTCGGCAATGCGAAAAAGGATCTGGAAGGAGAGCGGGGAGTGAGTTTCGTCGA
>CAZGVZ010000291.1:4361-5904 GCA_964529145.1 uncultured Fibrobacteraceae bacterium
GGCCGAAGGTGCTCACGCAATAGCGGTCCTTACCGAATGGAACCTTTTCGCTTCGCTCGATTACCGGAGGATTTTCGACAGTATGGAGAAACCCGCCTTCATTTTCGACGGCAGGAATATCCTGGATCATGGGAAACTCCACGGAATAGGTTTCAATGTGTTTCCGCTCGGTACCGTGGCGCTCAAGCATTTTTGAAAGGACATCGGGATATGTACGCCGGGAGACAGCGGTCTGGAGACGAAAATTTTTACGGATTCCTTGGTCACTGGTGCACGGGATTGGTGAGGGGGCTGGAAGGGCTCGATGCGGTATCGAGGTCGAAAGTGCTCGCCTCGTGCGGCAGGGGCTGTGCCGAATCGTATACCGCGGCCGTGTTTCGCGAAGCCGGACAGGAGAGCCGCGACCTCGATGAGTTTCTGCAGCGGTTGACAGCCCGGTTTCCGGATGCCGTGTATGAACCTGTCTCCCTCTGCAGTGTGAGGGTCCGTTACGGCCGGTGCGGGTGCGATCTGGTGAAACGCGGTCTGACGGCTTCGCCCCTGCTCTGCGATTGTTCGGCGTTCAATCTGGAAGAGAATTTCGAAGTGGCGCTCGGATCTACGGTCAGGGTCTCAGGAGAACGATCGATCCTCCGGGGCGATACCCAGTGCTCGTTTCTGGTGTCATGGCGGGCAGAGAGGAACCGGTTCGCGACGGATTCCCCGCGGGAAGAAAAACCGTTTACGGATGCGGAGGATTGTACTGGTTCCAAAAAAGGTTGACGAACACCATCCAGAACGGATAACCCATATATGACACCTGCACTTCCCATTCTCGACGCGCGTTCAGGCATTCTCGGCGCGGTTGCCAACGGCAGGAATCTGGTCGTTACCGCCCCGACCGGGTCTGGGAAGTCGACCCGGATTCCGCAGATGCTGCTCGATTCAGGGCTCTGCACCGGCCGGATTCTCATTTTGCAGCCGCGCAGGATCGCCGCCCGCATGCTTGCCGCGCGCGTGGCTGAGGAACGGGGGAGCGAACTCGGCGGTGAGATCGGATTTCAAACCCGTTTCGAAACCCTTGTGTCGGAGGCCACCCGGGCCTGTTTCATCACCGAGGGAATTCTGCCCCGGATGCTTCTTTCGAACCGTACTCTCTCCGGAGTGTCGGCCGTCATTTTTGACGAATTCCATGAGCGAAACCTGGCTACCGACGTAGGGCTCGCGGTAGTTGCGGATCTGGCCAGGACGCGCAGACCCGACATGCGGCTGGTGGTCATGTCGGCCACTATAGCCGCGGCTCCGGTCGCGGATTTTCTCGGCAATGCGGAGATCATCGACTGTCCCGGGCGGATTCATCCGATCGACCTGCGTCACGTCGCGGTTCCGAAGGAGGTTTCTCCCTGGGATGCCGCGACCGATGCGGTCCGCTCGCTCATTGCGGGCGGCGCCGAAGGGGACATACTGGTGTTCATGCCGGGCGCCTACGAAATCAGGCGCACAATCCGGTCCGTCGAGGAGAAAGTCCGCGCGATGTACACCGACCCCAACCGCATCCGCGCCG
>CAZGVZ010000292.1:0-5904 GCA_964529145.1 uncultured Fibrobacteraceae bacterium
GATCTGTATCGCGTCGGTGCTGTCGGCGAAAAAACCGGCCACATAGGCTTTGTTACCGGCACAGGCGAGTGCACGAGGTCCTTTTACACCGACCGGTACGACCTTTCGCAGCCCGGACAGGAGCAGGAAATTTTTCTGCAGATCGATTCCCATAGCGGAGCTGTCCCTCACCGCCCGGATCATCGGTTGGAGTTGTATGACCGAAAGTTCGTCGCAGCCTGCATGGGCAACGATCAGAAGCGAGCTGTCTCCCCTGTCCAGGCAGCATTTTTGAACACAGCATTAACCAAAAAGTATGTAATATTACAAGAAAAAGAAGTTTATCAATAAATGAAAACTACAGTTATAACTAAAACTGAACACACATTCGGTTGCGGCACTTACATCCAACTCGTTACGGTGTCGTCCCGCGGGCGGCATCGTGCCAGGTGATTTGCTATATTCCTGTTTACCGGGCTTTCATACATGGCATATACATGGCCGTTTTACGGCAGGGCAAGGGGTCAGCTTACTATGTTGGAAGGCGTCCGTGTCAAACCCTTCAGGGGGTTCAACACGAGGAGCCGCCGGCTCTGCCGATTGGGGTGACGGCTCACCCTGGATGGAATGCATTCTTCTTGTCTCCGCTGGCTATTGTGGCACACCATGGTGTGCCCCTGTAGTAGGCTTTGATAGTCAGCACATACGGGGGAGGTTCATGCGAACTGCAGTTGTTTCAATACTGATCGCCGGAGTGGTTTGCATTCCTTCTTCCCGCATCTTCGCGCAGGACAACGGGAATTTCACCTATACGCTGCATCGGGCGGCCAATCCCTCGGCCGATCAGCAGGACGCATACGAGAAAATCGCTGTCGCGATGGACGGCGCGCTGGGTTATTATAACCGGTACACGAGCATCACCAAAAGCCTCGATGTCCATTACAACACAGGGGTTTCGACCGCGGATGCGAATTTCGACGGCACCATCAGGTTCGGTTCGAACCGGTCCTATATGGTGGTGCTCACGGCCTTGCACGAAATCGCCCATACCGTCGGTGTGGGTACCACGCCGGAGTACCGCAATCTGATACGCGAAGGAATCTTTACCGGTATTCATGCGACCGAAACCCTCAGAGCGCTGACAGGTGATTCCGACACGCTCCTGCATGGAGATCAGCAGCATTTCTGGCCCTACGGCCTGAACTATTCGAGCGAGTACAAATCGGAAAGCGATTTTATTTTTCATTGTAAAATAGTAGACGCGATGTACCGGGACATGTTTCGTGAAGAGGTATACCGGATTTGCCGTCTACGCTCGAAAAGCGACGGCAGGTGCATGTCCGCTGCGGGTGAAAATTCGCTCACGCTGGGGGACTGCTCCGGAAGTGCTTCGATCGTGAGAATCGTCGCGCTCGCGAACAATGGTATGTACAGGCTCGAATTCGGCGGCCGGGTTCTCGACATACCGAACGAATCGACGCAGGCCGGGGAGGCGGCGGGATTGTGGAGCTGGAATGGAGGCGGTCACCAGAGAGCGGTGCTGGAATTCGAGCCGGCCGGCGCCGGAGATTATGTCCGAATCAGAATGTCGCACAGTGACCTGTACCTCGCGACCCGCGGTGACGATATCGTACAGGAGCGCCCGGCCACCTCGGACGATTCGCAATCCTGGGAGCTGTTCGGCGGCGACTCCGTCGTTTCGATCGCGCAGGGCACTGTCCGCAGGTCGTCGATGGAGATAGGGATGGCTGCGAGGGAACTTGTTTTCAGGATCCCGCGGGGATTATTCCTCTCGATTGCGCGTTTTTCGATGTGGCCGGCCGGATCGTCGCCACGGCCCAGGTGAGAGGCGCGGTAGCCCCTGCGCCAGAACTGGCGAACGGCGTATATCTGGTTAAGGTACGATGGAAAGGCGGCTCCGCCGGAGGGCTCATTAACGTGCGATAGTGGCGCTTCGTATACTTTGCCCAAGGCAATCACGTAGAGTGCATCGGACGTACAGATGACCAGTGATTCTATGTCCTGTTGTTCCTTCGAAACCGTTCCGGTCGTCGTAACTTCGTTCAAAGCATGCGTTTTACTTCATAGGAGAAAACACTTCCTTCTGCGCAGAGGCGGACAGCGTCAGCGAAAGAATCAGAAAAAGGGTATGTAAATGTGGATTGTTCATGGCTGCACCATTGCTCCATATGCCATAAAGACGACTGTTTTGAAGAATGCCGTGTCACGATGATTTCATGAAACCCGTACGGACTCACGCTCCCTTTGAGAGTGTTTCTCTCATATACTGATAATATGCACTGATTCTGCTTTGTGTGCCATCAAAATGCACACATTGCCCAGGAATCGTAAGGAAAACGCAGCGGTCCACCTTCGGCCGTTCCGTTTTACGTTGAATATTATGGGTGTGGTAAGGCATCCGATAATTCAGGGGTCGAAACGGGTAACCCACCGACTCAGCCGTGGGTTAGTGGAAAGATGGACTCCTTGGCGGGCACGATCCGGAAAAAAATTGAGGTATCCACTTGGCCAACCGGTATACTTTGTCGACAACAGGCGCGATATGCCTATAGCACGGAATCACCGAAAAATTGTCGAGGTCCGCCGGACCTCGGCAATTTGCGATATTTATTACTATAAAAATACGTGCCTGCGGCACTCAACGTGCAACAACTTGTGGCATGGGTAGCATAGGTGGATGTCCAACAAAGGGTATCCGTAAATCGAGTGAATCACTCCGCTTTATCACGATAAGGGTCGCGCATCCACTTGGAATGACCTGTTCGCGCCACGCCCGGCAATGAATCCTCCCGCGACTCCGCAGCTGTTCGCGAACAGATCCAGCCATTCGCCATACCGGTGTACGAAAGGCTGCAGCAGTTCTATCATACCGCTGTAGGCGACGATGAGAAGGCACAGCGCGCCCCACCGGCGCGGTTTCCGCAGCCCCAGAGGCAGCGTGACAAGCGCGTAGGCCAGCAGGTGATGGGTTTTGTCTCCGCCGGGCGCTTCCGGAAGCGTACTCAGTGGCCAGAGCGACAACACGGTTACCGCGGCAAGGGCGATCGCGGTACACGCCACCCAGTTGTTCCTGAGTAAAATCAGCAGTCTGGTCATCGGTTTCATAGGGGGATAGGGTCAGTTTCGCCTTCACGGTCTGAGCTGACCAGAGTTCGTCCGCTCCGTGCCGGCTTACCCTGTGCCGGATTTTCATGACCCTGCCGGCCGCAGCGTACCGGGGCGCATTTACGACTTGCGCCCCGGTACATCGATCACGAGGGTACGGTCACTCCTCGGTTTTCGGTTTGAGCGTGTCTGTGATTTTCTTGATCTGCTGCTGAACGATCGCCAGGTTTTCCGAAGCTCCAGTCACGTTTCCCGCTTCGAAATCCGCGGCTGCCTGTTTCGCGGCGCCGTCCGCAGTGCTCAGTTCCGCTTTCAGGCCGGCGATGACCGTCTTGTCAGTTGAACGGGCGTTCCGTTTGATGTCATTTTCGGTCGCCTGCAGCATGCCTTTGACCAATCCGAGGTTTTCCTTGACCTGCTCTATCATCTCGGCCTTCAATTTCGGGGCTTCGTTCGAAATTTCCGTTGCCAGGACCGTTGTGTTCTTCAGCATTTCGGTTACCCTTTTATATTTTCGGGTCATGATGAACGCTTTCTTCTGCAGCGCAATCTCCTCCTCGGCCTTGGCCAGCGCTTTCTGGGCGTTCTCGAAATTCTTTGCCATGTACTTTTCGGCCTCCGCATCCCGGGCCGCCTTTACTGCCGCTCTGGCAGCCGCCAGTTCGGCATCCGGGGCTTTGGCGCATCCTGAAAAGAGATACATGGCGCATATACCGGCGATAATCAGGTTCCCTGTACGACTGACGAAACGCATACCGCGACTCCTCTCTGAGAGTGGTGAGACTGCACGTGCTTATAGGAAGAATACTGCGAGTAATATAAGCCATCGTCTCCGGATCATGCAACAGCGGGAGCTCTGTGCCGGATCCGGGCTGCATATCGTTCCGGTCACGATGTGGAAAACCCAAGGGAAGGGGAACCAGGTCGATCAAGAGTTCGCCTCGCCGGGATTTACGGCACCGATGTATTTTTTACTTCGTGCAACAATGCGATAACCACATCGATCTCGCGATCATCGGCGGCGGTGCATCCGGAATGGCCGCCGCCTGGCATGCATCCTCCTGTAGTAAAGAGCGGGGAACAGCGCTTTCAATAGCGGTTTTCGAGCGCAACGACCGTGCCGGGAAAAAGCTCCTTTCCACTGGGAACGGCAGGTGCAATCTGACCAATCTGGACTGTTCCCTGCGGCGTTTTCACGGCGGCTCGCCCGAATTCTGCCGGTACGCGCTCGAACGGTTTCCACCAACCAGGGTGCTCACCCTGTTCGAATCCATTGGAGTCCGCTGCATAGTCGAAGAGGGCGGCAAGGTGTTTCCCTCGAGTCTGCATGCCTCCTCTGTGCTCGACGCGCTGCGCCTGGCCCTCGAGGAAAACGGTATACGCCTGATAACCGGTGTAAAGGTTTCCGCGCTCGAGGCGGATGCCGGCGGATTTCGGATCGTTTCCGGGAGTTCGGGCCGTTCCTGGACCGCGTCCGGAACGATCGTCGCGGCGGGCGGCAAATGCGCGCCCGCAACCGGCTCCGACGGGGGAGGGTACGGTCTGCTTAGGGCGTTTTCACATGCGCTCATCGAACCCCTGCCGTCCATCGTTCAGCTGACCACGGAAACACGTTTGGTGAAACCGTTGTCAGGTAATAAAATCCGTGGCGCGGTCACCCTCGTTGTCGACGGTCGCGCAATCCGTACCGAAACGGGAGAGATCCTGTTCACCGATTACGGTCTTTCGGGCCCTCCGGTTCTGCAGCTCTCCGGATACGTGAGCCGTTCGCTGTACGAGGCTAAGCGCGGCAAAGTATCCGGCTCCGCGGCGGTTCTCGTCGATTTCATGCCGGAACTGGACGCGAAGGAAGTGGAACGGATGCTGCATGCCCGTAAAGAGCGATTCCGCAGCCGCTCCCTCGAGGAGTTCCTGACAGGGCTCTTTCACCGCAGGCTCGCCTACGGACTTCTCAGGTTCGCTACCGGAAAGCCGCTTTCCGCCCCGGTCGCGGGGCTTACGGACGTTGAAATGGGCATGCTCGTCAGGGCCTGCAAGGAACTGCCCGTGAACGTGACGGGCACAATGCCGTTTTCGCACGCGCAAATCACCGCCGGCGGCATCGACACCTCGGGGTTCGACCCGGGAACCATGGCGTCGAAAAAAGTACGCGGCCTGTTCGCCTGCGGCGAGGTGCTGGATATCGACGGCGACTGCGGAGGCTTCAATCTCCAGTGGGCCTGGGCTTCAGGTTTTCTGGCCGGACAATCGGCAGTCGATTATCTCGAGGCGGCATGCGATGAACCGAGAACTTGAGCTTTCCTTTTCCCCGGACCGCCACGGGGCGCTCCCTTCGCTCGAAGGATCTGCTTCGGACGAGAAAGAACTCCTGCCCGCAGCCCTCGGCAGACTGCGCATCGCCCCAGCTCCGGGTCTCCGTTGCGTGATCGAGAGAAAATCCATCGATGCGCGGAACAAACGGGAAATCCGGATCCGCTACCGTGTTCGCGTCACGGACGAACCTCTTCCACGTAAACCCTCCAGGCCCCGGAACTCCAGGCTGGCCCCGGAGCGCTCTCCGGTGGTCGTCGGGAGCGGGCCCGCGGGTTTGTTCGCGGCTCTCACGCTGGTAAAAGAGGGATTCCGCCCGGTCGTCATCGAGCGCGGCCGCAGGGTCGAACGGCGGATACTTGACGTCGAGGGCCACCGCAACGGCGGTGCGTTGGTCCCTTTTTCGAACGTCCAGTTCGGCGAGGGCGGCGCGGGAACCTTCTCAGACGGCAAACTGTACTCCGGTGTCTCGGATGAGCGCCGCCCGGC
>CAZGVZ010000293.1:0-5899 GCA_964529145.1 uncultured Fibrobacteraceae bacterium
AGGAGATATCGTCAAAAGACCTCATCGACAATGCGATCAAGGGTATGCTCCGGATACTTGATCCACACACGAGCTACTTCGAAGCCAAGCAGTACGAAGAACTGAAAATTCACACTGAAGGAAAATTCGGCGGCCTCGGTATTCAGATTTCCATCCGTGACAAAGTCCTGACCGTCATGACCCCGATCGCGGGTACTCCCGCTGCACGAGCGGGTATTCAATCGGGCGATCAGATCATCAGGATCGAGGGTAAATCGACCGCAGGGATCACCATCGACAACGCGGTCAAGAAACTGCGCGGTGAGCCGGACACGAAAATAACCATCACGATCCGCCGCAAGGGCGAACCCAAAGACATCGACTATACCGTCACGCGGGAAATCATCCATATCAAGTCGGTTCCGTTCGCGGGAGTGCTAAAGAACGGCATCGGATACGTGCAGCTCGCGACTTTCTCCCAGGAAGCGGGCCAGGAGGTGGAGAAAGCGGTCAAGGAACTGGTCAAGAAAGACATCAAGGGTCTGATCTTCGATCTTCGCCACAACCCGGGCGGTCTGCTTCCCGAGGCGATCGAGGTCGCTGAAAAGTTTCTGCCCCGCAAATCCCTTATCGTGTCCACCAGGGGAAGGGTGCGGGGCCAGAACCGGGAGAACTACTCCGGAGCCCAGCCGGTCTACCCGATCGACCTTCCGATGGCGGTACTGGTGGATTATGCAAGCGCAAGCGCCTCGGAAATCGTGGCTGGAGCGATCCAGGATTACGACCGCGGCATCATCGTAGGCGATACCACTTTCGGGAAGGGTTCGGTTCAGAGCATTCTCCCTCTTGATAAGACGCACCACCTGAAATTGACTACCGCATTCTACTACACTCCTTCCGGGCGCTGCATCAACCGTCCCGAAAACGCGATAAGGGGAAACGGGGACGAAAGCCGGGGCGAGGTAGAAGAATTCGGTGAATTCGACGAGGAGATTCCGGACACGACGGCGAAAAACGAAAAGAAGAAGGATGTCGACACCACCAGGTACACCACCAGGAACGGCCGTGTCGTTCTGGGCGGAGGAGGCATCATTCCGGATACCATCGTGGAGCAGAAGAAGCTGAATCTTCCGCTGCGCGCCCTCTTCGGCCGCGACGTGTTCTTTCAGTTCGCGAATATGGAGTATCCGAAACTCAAGAAACAGAAAACGAGAATCGACCGGGATTTCGAGGCGGACGAAGCGATGATGAAAGCCTTCTACCGTTATCTCGACTCGCTCAAATTCGATTATCAGAGCCTGGCGCAGATGCGTTTTTACGATTTCAAGCTTTCCGCGGGCCTTAAGGACACTGTGGATTCCGCGGGCAAGCCGGTGGAGATCTACCCTGAAATTCCGAACTGGAGCGACAACGAGAAAGCGGCCCTGGACCAGTTGACGGGAAAAATGGATTCCATTTTGACGATTGAGAGCAAACGTGAACTTGCCGAGAACGAGAACGATATCCGCGGTTATATCAGGGAAGCGTTCCTGACCCGCGAATTCGGACAGGACGACGAGACGGTCTACAGGGAAAAGTTGTCGGATGATCCTCAGTTGCAGGCTGCGCTCGAGCTTCTTTCGGACAATACACGATATGCGGCCCTGCTACGGCCGGAGGCTAAGAACACTTCTGAAACCGAACCGGTCAAAAAAACCGAAAAAAAATAGATACGCTTCCCGCCGGGCATGAAAGGCCCGACACCTGACACCGGCAACGGGTTTTTTCTCCCGGCCCGGTTGATGGATGCGGGCTGCGCGGGCGATACATACAATCACCTTAACATATTACCGATGTATCAGGAGCAGGTATGATAAATAAAATGAGGGAAATGGCGCCGATGATAATGCTGATCATACTGGTCGCATTCGTGGGCGGAACGATATTTCTGGACTGGGGCATGAATCTGACCTCGCGTGGAGGCAGAATGATGGCGGCCGGAAAAATTAACGGCAAGGAGATCCCGCTCACCTATTTCGATCAGAGGGTAAATATTGCACGGCAGCAGATGCAGGAAGGCGGCCGGGAAGTTCCGCCTCAGGAGTACCGGATGGTACCCCGGCAGATATGGGAGCAGGAGGTAAACAGACGGCTCATGACGGATGTGATGAAGAAACTCCGTCTCGAAGCTTCAGCGGAGGAGATTTTCGATTACATGAAGAAAAATCCTCCTCCGGGTATCGACACGGTTTCCTTCTTTCAGACCGACAGCGCGTTCGATACGTCCAAGTACGAAGCGTTTCTCAACGATCCGCAGAATTATCAGCAGTACCGCTGGCTTAACGAGATAGAGTCGTACGCCGCCAACACGATCGTTCCGGCCCGGAAACTCGAGTTCCTTCTGGGGGCTGCCGCTGTGCCGACACGCTCGGAACTCGAATTCCAATACCGGAAAAAGAACCGGAAAGCGGTGTTCGAATACATGAAGGTGAACGGTTCCGATTTTACACAGGATACCGGTGCGGTCACAGACGCGATGATTTCCGGCTACTATGAAACTCATCAGGACTCGTTCAAGATCGACGATCAGGCTGATCTTTATTACGTAAAGTTCGAAAAGAAAGCTACGGAAGCCGACGAAAGATTTTACCGTGACGAATTGCTCGAACTCAAATCACGCATCGAAAGTTCCGGCAAACCGCTATCGGAGGCTTTCGCGGAAGAGGCCGCTATCGAAACGGACGATCCCACCACGGCGGCAAAAGGCGGTGATCTCGACTGGTTCGGACGCGGAGCGATGGTCGGACCGTTCGATACCGTGGCATTCTCGCTTTCTCCGGGCACCATTTCCGAACCGGTGAAAACCTCCTTCGGGCTCCATCTCATCTATGTGGAAGGCAAAGAAGAGCGTGACGGAGAACTCAAGGTACACGCGCGCCACATTCTGAGGAAAATTTCACCAACCATGGAGACTCTCGACATGCTGGCTGAAAAAGCCGACAGCATGAGGAGCGCCATGCTCGAAGAAGGTTTTCTTGAAGCTGCCAAGGCTGAAAAAAGCGTGGTGTTCGATTCGACCGGACTTTTCGAAAAAGGCGGACCATTACCTGGAATAGGTTATCTTTCGGGCGCAGGCAATTTCGCCTTCGGAAAAACCGACAGTGAGGTTTCCGAACGCCTGGAAAACAACGAGGGTATCTATCTCCTGTCGTTGAAGCGGACCGTCAAGAAAGGCATTCTGCCGCTTCAGGACGCCAGGGACCGGATACGGAAGACCCTGAGCGACTCGATCATGATCGCATCGGCGAAACAGCACCTCGAAAAGATCAAAGCCACCCTGACCGATTCGAGTTCGCTCGCTTCCTATCGGCAGACCGACTCGATCGTAAAGGCAGGAATCACCGACACGGTGAGTGGAGCCGAGTATGTCGCGCAGATCGGTTATTCATCTCCGGTTACCGCGGCGGCGCTTTCGCAGGCCACCGGAAGAATCTCGCCGGTCATCGAGCAGGACGGTTCCTGTTATCTCGTCAAAACGGTGTGGAAAAAGGAGGTAGATTCGATTCCTCCCGCAGATTCGCCCGAAATGCAGCAGATCGCCCTTCAGCTTCGTCAGCAGACGGCTCAGAACCTCTACATGCAGTGGTATCTCAGCCATAAGAACAACGCGAAAATTGTCAGCAATATCGACAAGATCTACCTCGACTGACCGCTCACGAAAGCGTGCGGCTCTCCACTGAGTCGCACGAGTTCGAAACAGCCGGGATTTGGTCCATGAATTTTCACACTTTCTGGCTCTGCTTCGTCCCGCTCTTCATCGCCGCAGATGCCATCGGCGCTCTTCCGGTGTTCATTTCCATTACCGATGGTTTGACAAAAAAGGAGTTTCCCAGGCTTCTGGTCATCTCCGGGATCACGGCAGGCATCATCGGACTCGCCTTCGTCTTCATAGGTGAAGGAGTTCTCACCCTGATGGGGATCACAGTAGCGGACTTCATGGTCGCGGGAGGGTCCATGCTCTTTGTTATATCGCTTGGCGACCTGGTCACGTTCGAAAAACCCACCCGTCGAGTTCATGCCGAGGAGATAGGGCCGGTACCGATCGGGGTTCCGCTCATAGTGGGCCCGGGCGTGCTCACCACCGTGATGCTTCTAGTGAAGGAATACGGGTTCTTTCCCACTACCGCGGCGCTCGTCGCCAATATCGTCCTGGCGGGCTTCATCTTCGCGTCCAGGGATTTCATCATCAAGCTGGTAGGAAAGAACGGAACGAAGATCATTTCGAAAATAGCCAGTCTCTTCCTTGCTGCGATCGCGGTAATGATCGTGCGAAAAGGGCTCTTCACGATGTTCGGGCGATGAGCAAGCCGTACAAAGACGATGGACTCCGCCGAACTGATAAAACAATCGCTCTTCGCGCTCACCGGGCGAGGCATCAAATACGACCTCGAACGTATCTCCGATGCATCATCGCGCACAGGTAATTTTCACAATCGATACTCTTCCTTCCATGTCGCGGGGACGAACGGAAAAGGATCGACATGTGCTTTTATCGAATCGGTGCTTCGGACCGCGGGCTTCAGAACCGGTCTCTTCACCTCTCCGCACATCCGCTCTTTCGAGGAACGGTTTAAAATCGATGGTGAAGAGATCGAAGAAAATGAGTGGGTGGAAACCTACTACAGGCAGCGTGAGATCATCGAAACGTGCCGGTGCACGTTTTTCGAGGCAACAATGCTCATCGCGATGGAGATCTTCCATAACCACCGGATCGATTGGGCGGTGTTCGAAACAGGACTGGGCGGACGGCTCGATGCGACGAACATCATTACCCCGGAGGTCTCGGTCATCACCCGCATCGCGATGGATCACCGCGAGTTCCTGGGGAGCACCCTGAAGGAGATCGCGGGAGAAAAACTCGGGATCGTGAAGGAATCGATCCCGCTCGTCATCACCAGGCCCAGGGAACCGGAAATCGTGAAATTTATCGAAGAAACCTGCGCGGCCAGAAATGCACCGGTAAACTTTGTGACGGATACGGATGCGACCGATGTCGAGGAAACAGGATCCGGAAATCTATTCACGTATAGAGAAACCCGTTTCTCCACACGGCTGCCCGGCAGGTTTCAGGTGCTCAACGCGACGCTCGCCATCGAGGCTCTCCTGCGGTCGAAAACCGGACCGCACCTCGGGGACAGCCTGTCGCGGGGAATCGAAGCAGCGCTGCTCCCCGGAAGATTTCAGCGTCTGCGCAGGGCGGGGAAGGAGATCGTGATCGATGTCGGACACAATCCCGACGCCGCTTCCGTACTTTGCATGACTCTGCGGCACCTCTTTCCCGGCGGTTCAATCTGTTTCGTCGTCGGAATCATGCGTGACAAGGATTTCCCCGAGATGCTCGGACTCTACGCCACCGTCGCCGACCATATCGTACTTACCCGGCCGAAGACAGATCGCGCCGCGCAAGCGGAACTTCTCGCCCGTTACGTACCTGAAGATCGACATTCGATCTGTCCCGATGCTGGTGCCGCGGTACGGCTGGCGCTGCGGAGACCTGAGGAGGTCGTCTGCATTACCGGATCCTTTTATACGGTGGGTGAGGCGATGGAGATTATCGGTCCGGGAAAGGCCTGAAACCACAGGTACTTTTCCAATTTTTTCGGGCATCGTCGGTTATTCGATCGTAAGCTTTTTCTTTAAAGAACCGAAAAATGAGATACAGATTGTTATCTATGAGATCAGATGAAGCGGATAAAAACGGTGGGAACGATATTCATTGATGGGCAAAGGAGTGTCCCTGCAGGAACGGGTCCCCTTCGAGAGGAGACCCATTACCTGCCTCGGTAAGAGAGAACAATGTGATCCCCCCTATGGAATTTTCAGCAAGGGAACCACGGCGTTGTCACTCCGTTCCTTAAGCGTAAGGAATCCAGTGCCTTCG
>CAZGVZ010000294.1:0-5896 GCA_964529145.1 uncultured Fibrobacteraceae bacterium
AGAGAGAACATCGACGTTAAAGCGGAATTGCTTTATTTTCTCCTTATGTTGGACACCAAACCGCTGCTCTTCGTCGATGATCAAAAGGCCAAGATTTTTAAAACGTATGTCATGAGAGAGGATGCGATGCGTACCAATAATGATGTCGACATTACCGGAAAGGATATTTCCGATTATTTTTTTTTGGCGTGATGTTTTCACAAACCGGCTTAACACATCGATTTTTATGGGAAAGTTGCACATTCTTTCCGAAAAGGTCGAGAAGTGTTGAGCTGCAAGAATGGTCGTTGGGGCAAGAACTGCGACTTGATATCCCGCCATGACAGCTTTAAAAGCGGCCCTCATTGCCACTTCCGTTTTTCCGAAACCAACATCACCACAGATGAGACGATCCATTGGTTTGCTGGATTCCATATCATTTTTTATTTCTTGTATTGCAGAAAGTTGATCCTGAGTTTCGTCGAAAATGAACGCATCTTCGAACTCCTTTTGCCAGACCGTATCCGGACCAAACTGTATTCCTTCCAGATATTGCCTCCTGGCGTACAGGTTGATCAAATCGGAAGCCATTTCCTTGAGCGATTCGCGAGTTTTGGATTTGATCCTTTCCCAGGATCCGGAGCCGATCTTCGAAAGCGGAGGCGCTTTTGATTCTTTGCCGATGTATTTCTGTACTTTAAAAAAATCCTGAACCGGAACGAAGATCTTTGTTCCGCCGGCGTAAAGCAGCACCATACAGTCCTGTTTTAGATCTCCGGCGGTGATATGTTCGATACCCAGAAAACGTGCAATTCCATGGTCCTCATGTACGACGTAATCATTGGGGGTCAATGAATCGAATCCCGTTAGAGGTGCGGTTCGGGATTTTCTTTTATATCTGGAAGATTGCGGTGCATGACCGGTAATTTGATTTTCGGAAAAGACAACTGTCTTGGTGGTGTGGTCGATGAAGCCACGATGCAAAAAACCGGTTTTGAAATCTATGAATGGAGAGATATCCTCCAGTAGTTCTTTAACTCTTTCGAGATGTCCACTGTTGGGGCAAACCAGAATACAACGGTAACCATCTGAATGATATTTCTTTAGCAAGTCGGATATCGCGTTTATTCCGTACGCATTTTGAGGCTGTTCGGAAAAAAATACGGAGTACGAGGTGGCGGTATCGCCGGCGCCTGCGGTATCGAGGAAAAGAGTTCTGAAACATGAGAGTGTTTCGTGAATGGTTTCATTTGAAATGAGCAGGCGGTCGGGAGATGATAGAATGGGAGAAAACAGTTCCGGTGCCCGCTCAAGGTGTCTTTGGTAATTCTGTCGCGCTTCATTCAAACGGTTCTCTATAGGAACAATATCGTCCCATATTATCAGAGTGTCAGAAGGTAAATAGTCCAGAATAGATGTGGTCGGTTGTTTGAACCAGTGGAGATACCATTCGATACCATCTCTTTCCCCAATTTTCCACTGGTGTTCGATTTTCTGAAAACCAGTTAAAATGTTGTCTTTTCGATTACAAAATTCACTAATCTCTTCAAGGGCTTCGGAAATCTGATCGGAGGAAAAACAGAACTCCTTCATTGGTACTATAGAAATACTGTTGTGATGATTCAGAGATTTCTGTGAGAAGACATCGAAATGCCTGATCGAATCGATCGTGTTACCCCAGAATTCTATGCGGAAGGGATGCTCCGTGAGAAATGGGTAGATATCTACTATTCCTCCACGAACGCTGAACATCCCGATGTCAGAAACCTGATTTTCTCGATGAAAACCATTTTCGACCAGCCATCCCGAGAGTTCGTCGATCGCTATTTCATCATTGCAATGAAGACGAATGATGCTTTTAAAAAAATCGCGCTGTGGAAGAATTTTTTGAAGGAGAGTTGTATAAGGAGCGATAACCACCCTGATTCTGCCCTCCAACAGTTGATGAAGCACATTCATCCGGGCCTCGGTGATGGGGCCGAAGGGAGATTTTAGATTATAGGGTATGGAATCGCGTGATGGAAAGAGCAGTATGGTTTCTTCCCCGGTTAGTGATCGGCACTCCTCAACCAGCTGCTCCGCTTTTTTATTGTTCTCGACGAAGACTATAAGTGATTGATTGGTGGAACGGAAGAGTGTTTCGATCAAAAACGCATCGCTTGAACCCGACAAACCCCTCACATGGATTGTTGGCGATTGGGTTTTTACTATATTGGATACATCAGGAAAGCGGTACGATGACCGGAGGGCATTCAGGGTTTCTAGTGTCATGGGTCTCTGTTGCAAGGGGTTACTGCAGGAAGGTATTTAATGAGCTAGGAAGGATTCGAACCTTCGACTCTCGCCTTAAAAGGGCGATACTCTACCACTGAGTTACTAGCCCAAACCAATAGTTGGCAAAAACAGCTAAAATAACAAAATGTAATCAAAAGGTCAACGATTTTCGATTTCAATGATCGGCCATCCTGCATATTTTTTTTAAGTATTCCCATTCCCTGAACACAGCGTCATCGTCATTGCTCCAGGGAGAGGTACGGTTTGCGCATTGCTTCACTTCCTGTGATGCGTTTCGAACCGCAACCCCATACCCGGCAATCTCCAGCATTGGAATATCATTGAGAGAGTCACCGAACGCGATCACTTCATCCATGTTGAACGAAAAATTCCGTGCGAGAGAAGTCAATCCTAAACCCTTGTTGGCGCTTGGATTCAAGAACTCGAGATAATAATCCCATGTTCGACATATATATACGGATTTCCCCCACAGGTCTGTAAAGAAATGTTGTTGAGAATTCAAAACGTCCGGCGGGCCTATCAGGATGATTTTCGAAGGCTTTTGTCCCTTGAAATGGATAAGTGAATCCATAAAATTGTATATTGTGTGTGTCTGATTGAAATACAGGTCAATCCAGGGCTGGTTTTTTTCATTATTGATCGCATATAACCTGTCGTTTATGTAGTAATTGAGGGCCAAGCCGCATTTTTCGGCATGATCGATCAGGTAATCGGCGAATTCCGACGGTAGTGATGCATGATAAATCAACTCGTGTCCGTGATTTGCGTGCCTATAAACCGCAGCACCGTTCAATGAAAGAACCGAAACGGGAAAGGAAAACAGGTCTGTATAGCGATCAATACTGCTTTTTAGGCGTCCTGAAGCTAAGACGATTTCCAAACCGCCTGCAGCCATTTCATGCAAAGCGGAGTTATTGTTAGGAGAGATCTCCTTTTGAGAATTAAGCAGTGTGCCATCAAGATCGAAAGCGATTAGTTTAGGACATATTTGAAGTGGTGATGATATCATGTTCACTACTATTTTTCCTGACTTTCCGGCTTTTTTTGCCTGCAGGCTGGAATACAACCCAAATTGAGGGTAAGATGAAAAATAACTCGAAACCGCTCGTGAAAGGAGAGAAATGGAACTGCTGCAAAATATGCTTCAGGACTACAGTGATGATTATCTTGTCGATCTGTATATAAATCATCGTGATGATTATACAGAAGATGCACTGAATCTGATCCGGGGAGAAATCCGGAAAAGAAGGATCGACATTGAAAGTCTTTCGTCACCATCGGATAAAAAAGCATCCGGGATACTGCATTTTGACTCCGCTGATTTCACAGCAGTCGAACATATATTCAACCAGATCGACATCGAATTGGCGGCGGCTATTCTGAAAGATAATAAGATACCTTTTTACGTCGACAATCCGCATTCCGATGATGTCCTACCCATTGAAAGTATGGCAGACCGGCAATTTACCATCCATGTGCATAACAGCATGATTAAGGTGGCGTATTCGTTACTCGAGGAACATTTCGAGATAAATGAAGGAATGTACCGACTAAAAAAAATGGGAATAAAAGAACAGTTGAAAGCCTTTAGTTTCACGGGACTCCACCTCTCTGAAAAAGAAGCGTTGGAGAAGGTAACTGTCGTATTAACCCCTCAGGAAAAAAGCACTGTTTCAGAATACGGAAATCGGATTTTACGGGATAGTGATGCAATTGAAGAAAAGCAGGACCGTGTGATTTTTTATTATGACTCCATAGAACCGCTTATTGCACACCTTGCATCCAGTAATGAAGAAGTGGCTTTAACTAAAACAGAGTTGGTCACAATTCTGGAAATTCTCCAGATCTTTTGTGACGAGGATAAATTCCCTCAATTTCTGGATGAAACGATCTCAACGCTCCTGAGTTTCTTCATGACTTGAATCGGTACCCGTCCTCGATGGAGAATGATTTCACCATGTCCTAGGGCGGGATTTTTCAAGTTATGTAAAAGTAGCTTGACCGATTATTGCAGCAGGAACCATATTTAACATCTCAAATTGAGAAATCTCCATCTTCGAAAGGAAAACGTCGGATGGCGAGTGTAAAAAAGAAACGGAAAGCGAAAATCAACAGGCATAAACGTAAAAAACGTCGCCGCCTGAATAGACATAAGAAGAGAAAAGTATAATCAGAGGCCCTTTCTGATTATCACCTCTCATATTTCGGGGGTGGTGAACCGCCGCCCCCTGGTTCCTTTCCCCAATCTCCCGAAGTATCGATCAGCCTATCCATAGCCGAAAGTGCAGTAGACCTTTCGCCAGCGCTTTTGAGAGAGTCTGCTCTCGTGCATGAACGATATGCATGAGATTTTCCGAACCGCCGGTCGGATTCCGTGAACCTTGCCGCTCCTGCATATGTATTGCTCGCTCTAGTGGTATATTTTCGTCATATGCGATTATCCCAGGGTACCGTTTCTTCCATACTTTTCCGGAATACCGATAATGGGTTCACGGTATTCAAAGCGGAATTCAGCGATCAAAAGGTTCCAGTCATTTGTGTCGGAGTGGTGACGGCCATATCGCAGGGAGAAAGTGTCTCTGTTGAAGGACACTGGGAAACTCACGCAAGGTTTGGAAAACAGTTCGTTATTGAGAATCTGGTAGTGGAAGAACCCACAACACCCGAAGGTATCGTGAACCTTCTTACGTCGGGAATACTCTCCAGTGTGGGGCCTGTAAAAGCACGAAGAATTGTGGAAAAATTCGGTACTTCGACAATTACGGTCCTGGATTCGTTTCCGATGAAATTATGTGAAGTGACCGGAATCGGTAAAAAGACGGTAACCAAAATAATCGAAACCTGGGAAAGAAACAGGAAGATCAAAAACTCGCTCCTTTTTTTACAAAAGTATGGTGTTTCCTATGCAACTTCGATGCGAATCATCAAAGAATATGAAGGGAAAGTGAAAGATAAAATCGCAAGCGACCCTTACATACTATGCAGGGATATCTGGGGAATTGGTTTTCTGAAAGCCGACGAGATTGCAAAAAAAATGGGATTTTCCCAGAACTCTCATAAAAGGATTCAGTCAGGACTGGCGTACGCACTATATGATGCTTCCCAGGATGGTCATAGCTTTCTTCCGGAAGAAGAATTATTTCAAAAATTAATGGAATTACTGAAACTGGAGAAAGAACCCCTGATTTATACATTGGACAGTGCAGTTGAGGAAAGAATGGTGATCAGGGATCGGAAGCGGATTTTTCTTCCTTATCTCTATTACTCTGAAAAGACGGTGGCGAAAAGTATTGTGGAAAAAGTAATAAAATCGAAGGATAAGCCTTCATGGGACAGGAAAATTGTCCGCGATTGGATCGATTCGTTCGAAAAATGCACAGGATGGTCCGCTGACGGGCAGCAGATCGAAGCCGTTTTTGAATCTGTCAATCAACCGTGTCTGATTCTTACCGGAGGACCCGGAACAGGAAAGACCACCGTCGTAAAAATGATCGCACGTTTCTGTATTGATCATAACATGAAGGTTTTACTTTCAGCGCCGACGGGGCGTGCCGCACAAAGATTGAAAGACGTCACCGGAATCGAGGCTCAAACCCTTCACCGATTACTGGAGTACCGGTTT
>CAZGVZ010000295.1:0-225 GCA_964529145.1 uncultured Fibrobacteraceae bacterium
TCTGATAAGAGTGCCTTCATGGGTGGTTCGTATTACCTCGGCCGACGTTCTCGTGTGCGCCAGTGCCGACACGCTGCAAAACAACGTGGCTCTATTGCGCGGTTTTGTC
The DNA here is from genome assembly GCA_964529145.1 of uncultured Fibrobacteraceae bacterium. Taxonomy (GTDB): domain Bacteria; phylum Fibrobacterota; class Chitinivibrionia; order Chitinivibrionales; family Chitinispirillaceae; genus JAFGNB01. Next base: position 110 of record CAZGVZ010000295.1, read on the forward strand.
ACCTTTACTCCGCAAGGCGGTACCGAAACGGTTCTTCCTGAATGTACACGTCTTGTGAGGAGTTCCGCCGGGCCGGGTGAGTTGGACCCGCTGCGGGCCGACGATGTGGCGGCCAT
>CAZGVZ010000295.1:235-5894 GCA_964529145.1 uncultured Fibrobacteraceae bacterium
TAAAGAGCTGGGTGGGTTCGACCGTTGTGGAGGAAGCACTCGCCATTTCCGGCTGTATCGCGGAGTCGGGCGCCCGGACCAACGAACCACCACAATGGCGGCAGTTACCGAGGGAATCCGCGGTTCTGAACCAGCCCTATACGGATACAGTCGAAGCGATCGATCCCGAAGGATCGGCGATCACGTATACCCTCTGCAGGGCGCCTGACGGTATGACCTGCGGTTCGGCAACCGGGGCGCTTTCCTATGGTGCAAAGGTCGCCGGATCGCACGGTGTTCTTCTTGTCGCAGCCGACGAAGAGGGGCAGGCATGCACCGCCGAGGTAGTTCTGAACGTAACCGCCGGATTGTCTCTGCGTTGTTCGGCACCTAAAATGACGCGGCCCGGAATACCGGTCACCATCTCGGCAATCGTGCAGGGTGCGGACCTCCGTACCGTACGGTTCCGCTTCGATACGGACGGTGACGGTGTGGTCGATTTCCCGTCGAATCGTACATTCGGTACCAGGTCAATCGTTAAAAACCGGACCTTTGAAAAAGAAGGTGAGTTTACCTTGAGGGCGGAAGCGCGCGCCGCGGACGGACAGACCGTGACGGCACGAAGAAGGATCACGGTCAACGCTCCACCGGAGGCTGATCTCAAGGTTATCCCGCCACTCGCGGCCGCGGGTACTCCGGTCGAATTCGATGTGTCGGCAAGTACGGACGTGCGTAACGGGGCCATTCCCTTGAAGGTGAGGTACGATGTCGATGGAGACGGAAAGTGGGATATTCCCGGCGGAGACGGGTTTCTGACCTCGACGCGGACCACTCATGTATGGAAAGAGCGCGGCACCTATATCGTAAGGGCGCAGATAGGGGATAAGGACGGAGCGTTCAGTGCGGTATCCGCTCAGGCGGTGATAACCGGAGGAATTCCGGCGGCAGCTCTGCAGTTCCCCGATACCGTACATCCCGGAGATTCCGTGACACTGGCCTGCATACTGCCCGGGGAGCACGAATTCCCTGTGCATGAGTATGCCTGGAGCCTTGATGGGGACTCGATATTCGAACAGAAGAGTACCCTCTCGGAGATAAAAACGGTTTTCAGGAAAGCGGGAAAAATCTTTATACGCTGCAGGGTGACCGATAGAGAAGGGCAGCAAGGCGCGACCGCGCGCCTGATTTCGGTAATCAACGCTCCGGCGACCGTCGATGCGGGCGGCCCTTACAGAACCGGCGTGAACACCTCGCTGAAAATGAGCGGAAGTGCCGGCGACAGGGACAGCAGGATAATCGCGTATGCCTGGGATACGGACGGTGACGGCAGGGAGGAGTTTCGCTCCAAGACGGAGCCGAACGTGAGGTTTACCTACACCAAGGCGGGTGTATACACCGCGTACTTTTCGGTCGAGACCGATGACGGCAAGACCGTTCGTGACAGCGCGATGGTTGAAGTCGTGAACAAACCGCCTCGGGCGGTTGCGATGGGAGACGTCGTCTCACGGAAAAACCGGAAACTGAAGCTTTCCGGATCCGGCGAGGATGATGATGGACGGATTGTGAGGTATGAGTGGGATTTCGAAGGCGACGGAAAGATCGATTGGTCATCCGGGGAGGGTGGTGAGGTCGAACACGAATTCGAACACTACTCTTTCGCCGTTTTCCGTGTACATGACGACAATGGAGCAATCGCCCAGGACACAGTGCGGATCGTGATCTGTCCGGAGGGAATGAGTACCATGGAAGCCGGTGGTTTCTGTATCGATTCTTATGAGTACCCGAACAGGAGATTCGAGAAACCTCAGGCAAATGTCGGGTTGGAAGAGGCGGAGCGAATCTGTCGCTCTCTCGGAAAGAGGCTTTGTACCGCGTCGGAATGGGAAAAAGCATGCCGGGCCGGTGGATCGCGGAACGAATATCCGTATGGGAAAGTGTTCGATGAAGGTGCATGCAACACTCTCGGCAATCCGCGGGTAAAGAACAGCCCTGCCGTATCCGGGGAATTCACCGAATGCGGTAACGGATCGGGAGTTTTCGACATGAGCGGAAATATCTCGGAATGGGTTGCGGGAAGCGGCGCGAATCCCTTTGCATACGGGGGATCATGGCAGAATGGGGAGCAGGGAAGCGGTTGTGGATCAAGAGTACAACTTCGAAAGGGCAGAAAGTATTTTTATGTCGGGTTTCGATGCTGCAAATAACACTTCAGCGTTTTTTCCGGTACTACCAAGAAAAAAACAGGTGGTGGATTCCGCTCGTTGCCGGAGTGCCGTTTTCCTTCTGTTTGCTGCCGTTCAATCATGATATTCACTGGCTGCTGTCGCCGTTTCCATTTCTGAGCTTCATAGCGCTACTGCCGCTGTTCTTCTTTTCGCTTCAACCTTCAAAGAAACGCGCTCTCCAGCATACTTATCTTTTCTCGTATCCCATCGCGCTCGGGCAATGTTTCTGGCTGGTTTTCGTGACGATCGAGGGATTATGGATCCTGATCGTCGCGGGAATGGTTCTACTCGCGGGATACGTGGCGCTCTTTTTCCTCGCTGCCGGAATCACCTACCGCTGGTGCCGCCGTGCACACCCCCGCTTTTCGCTTCTGTTGTTTCCAGTCTTGTGGGTTCTCATAGAATATTCGAGAACACTCACCGAAAACTCGTTTCCATGGGGATTCCTTGGATACAACCTGACACCGCTTCTGCCGCTCAGCCAGGCAGCATCCGTCACTGGAGTATGGGGCCTCTCGTTCATCATCGTAACCGGAAACCTTTTGGTTCTGGAAATCGTTTCCGCGTGGTATCGGAAGCGCAGGCAATCGCTGAACATGGTGCGTGCCGGGATTTTCTGCGTCCTGCTGGGATCTGTTGCGATCTGGGGGAAGGCGAGGATGTCGGAAATACCTTCGGGACCTACTGTGAGCGTTTCGTTACTTCAAACAGCGCTCAACCAGTTGAACTGGGAGAGCAATTCACTGGATACCGCGTTCGCGGTCACCGAATCGCTGTATGTTCGGGCGGCGGCACAAAAGCCCGACCTGATTGTCGGACCCGAAAGCGCCTTGCCTTGCTTTCTATCCCGGCAGCGAAATTACCGGAACCGGGTACGGCAATGGGTGTCGTCATCCGGTATTCCACTGATCCTCGGTGCACTGCATTGGGAAAAGCCTCATGAAGAGGGTTCCCCGTACGACTACTACGTTTTCAATACATCTTTCCTGATCCGTCCGGGGCAGGAGCGACTGGAGCCGTACAGGAAAATCAAACTTGTACCGTTCAGCGAGGCACTGCCGTTCGAGGGACTGTTTCCCATTCTCTCCCGTGTGAATCTCGGGGAATCGGATTTCCATCGCGGCAGAGATGCGACGGTGTATTCGGTGAACGATTCCATAAAGGCCGCGCCTTTCATCTGTTACGAAAGCATCTATCCGGAATTCGTGCAGCGGCGCCTTGGAGCCGGGGCCAACCTGATCGTTCAAATCACCAACGACGGATGGTTCGGGAAGACCACCGGGCCCTACCAGCATGCGACGATGGCGCGTATGCGGGTGATCGAAAATGGAGTTTCCATGGCCAGATGCGCGCTTACCGGCATATGTACGCTCGTCGATCCGTTCGGCCGGGTGCTTGGGAGTACCGCACTCGGGGAGCGGACGATCCTTTCCGGTAACCTTCCTCTCCAGCCCGCCTCCACCTTTTATGCACGACACGGGGATTGGTTCGTGTTTCTGTGCGGAATGGTCGGGGTTTTGGCGTTCGTTACCGATTTGGCGTTAAGAATCACTAAGAAACGGAGGCTTCCCGGAAAGGGGAAACCGTATTCAGGTACGGGGGAGTGAAGATCCCGGACAGAAGTCGGATTTTTCACAGGACCTGATAATCATCTGAGGCGTATTCCGTACAATCCTGTATCCTGCCGCAAAAGAACGCGATATGCCCGTTACGCGACAATCTCCGTCTCAACCGTCGAGAAAACAGTTCCGGGTCCGTCACGAGCGGCGGGACGGTCCTTTCCCGGCCGCTGTGTGCAAGAATATCCGGCAGATTCCGCGCCACCTTGCCTTGCGCCCAAGTTCAAACTATTTTGACTACTATGAAAAAAGTCGAACTCCTCATGGATAAACACGGGCTGAATCTCGCGATCAGTCGCATAACCCATCAGGTGATAGAAAAGAACCGGGATTTCTCTTCATTCGGGGTGGTGGGCATGCAGACCAGAGGGGTATTTCTGGCGCAGCGCATCACTCGAAGCATCAATGAGATCGAGGAGTTGTCGCTGCAGACCGGAACGCTCGACATCACCCTTTACCGGGACGATTACAATATCGCGTTCAAACAGCCGGAAGTGAAAGTCACCGATCTTCCCTTCAATATAAGCGGCATGAATATCCTTCTGGTCGATGACGTGCTGTACACCGGAAGAACCGTTCGTGCGGCTCTGGATGCTCTGATGGATTATGGAAGGCCGAAATCGATTCAGCTTGCGGTACTTATCGACAGAGGGAATCGAGAATTGCCGATCAGGGCCGATTATGTCGGAAAGAAGATTACCACGCTCCCTAATCAGGTCGTTTCGCTGAAAGTCTCGGAACTTGACGGGGAGGATTCAATCTGGCTCATGGAATTGGAGGAAGGCGACTGATACACATGGGTATTTCCATCCAGCATCTGCTCGGTCTCGACGGCGTAAGTCGTGAAGATATAACCCAGATACTCGACACTGCGGATTCCTTCTACAACGTACTTCAGCGTGAGATCAAGATAGTTCCCACCCTGCGGGGTAAGACAATAGTCAATCTCTTCTTCGAAAACAGCACACGGACCCGGATCTCGTTCGAACTGGCGGAAAAAAGGCTTTCGGCAAGTCCCCTCAATTTTTCGGTTTCAACGAGTTCGGTCAACAAGGGCGAGACGCTCCGTGATACTATCCAGAATATCGAGGCGATGAAAATCGATATGGTGGTGGTCCGTCACGCATGCGCGGGAGTTCCCCATTTTCTGACTCAATGCACAGATGCGGTGATCATCAATGCGGGAGACGGTCTTCATGAACACCCGACGCAGGCGCTGCTCGACATGATGACCATCCGTCAGAAGCTGGGGAAGCTCGAGGGACTCAAGGTCGCGATCATCGGGGACATCTTTCACAGCCGTGTCGCGCGTTCAAACGCATGGGGAATGACCACCATGGGAATGCGCGTCGTTCTGTGCGGCCCCCCCACACTGCTGCCGCAACACTACGAAAGTCTCTCGGTCCCGGTTACCGACAACCTCGACGAGGCCCTGGAAGGGGCCGATGTGGTGATGCTGCTGCGACTTCAGCGGGAACGTCAGGCGAGCGGAGCGTTCCCCACTATTCGTGAATATCGAAACCGGTACTGTTTCGATCTCGAAAAGCTGTACACGCTTTCTGAAGAGGTGCTCGTCATGCATCCGGGACCTATCAACCGTGGAATCGAACTCGCCTCGGATGTCGCGGACGGTAACAACAGCGTAATTCTTCAACAGGTCACCAACGGGGTTGCCGTGAGGATGGCGGTTTTATATCTGTTGGGTGGAGGTGAAAATGGCTAAGAAACGGGACAACACCGGTTTTTTTCAACCGGAAAGCCCCGGAAGCTCCAGACCGCTCCTCATAAAACAGGGGAGGATCATCGACCCGGTGAACAAGGTCGACAGGATCGCCA
>CAZGVZ010000296.1:0-2218 GCA_964529145.1 uncultured Fibrobacteraceae bacterium
TTTCTGGGTGGCCCGAATGATCATGGCCGGACTTCATTTCACCGGAAGGCTCCCGTTCACCGATATAATCCTGCACGGGACGGTTCGCGACAAAACCGGACGGAAAATGAGCAAGTCGCTCGGAAACGCGATCGATCCTCTGGAGGTGATAGACGTCTCCGGCGCGGATGCGCTGCGGTTCTCGCTTATCATGATCACCGCCCAGGGCGCGGACGTGTTTCTCGGCAACGATACTTTCGATATCGGCCGCAACTTCGCCAACAAGCTCTGGAACGCCGCACGATTCCTGCTGAGCGCGATCGGAGAGCCGGTCGAAGTCGCTGGGCTTCCCCCCGTCGAAAGGTTCAAGGCCGAAGACCGGTGGATCATGAGCAGGCTCCACGCGACCATAGAGGGGTACACCCGCAGCCTCGAGGGCTACCGCTTCAACGAGGCATGCCATCTTCTCTACGATTTCACATGGCATGAATTCTGCGACTGGTACATCGAGGCCAAGAAGGCGGACCTCTACCAGACCGATGACCCACTGATACGCCTTGACGCTCTCGCCTTGTGCGGGTATGTGCTCTCCTCTATTCTCAAGCTCCTGCACCCGGTCATGCCTTTCATCACAGAGGAAATCCATTCCCATATGAAGGCCGTCATGCGGTTTCCGGGGGTCACTCACGAGGGTTCGATCATGGAGGCTTCCTGGCCTCACAGCGATCACGGGTTCATCGACCCGGAAATCGACGCAAAGTTTTCTCTGGTTAAAGAAATCGTAGTCGCGCTTCGCACGATCAAGGCGGAGAACAACGTTCCCCCGGAAAAGTGGGGAACGGCGGTGATCGTAACTGCCGATTCCGGGACAGCCGGATGGCTTCGATCCCAGACTTCGCTGATCAACCGTTTCGCAAGATTGACGGAAACCAGGATCGGTCCGGACGAAAGCAAACCGCACTTCGCCGGAACCGCGGTTGTGGCCGGCAACCAGCTGTTCATCTCCTTCGAGGGCCTGATCGACAGGGCGATCGAACTGGAACGACTCTGCAGGGAAGCCGAACGCATCCGCGGCCTTGCGGAGATGACCAGAAAACGTCTCGAGAACAGCGGTTTCGTTGACAAAGCTCCGGCAGAAATCGTCGAAAAGGAACGGCAGAAACTCGAAAGTCTTCTGATCAATCTCGGTAAAGTCGAACACAGTCTTGCGGCACTCGGAGAACCCGGAAAGAAATAATAGTTCTACACCATACATTATATATGGAATAGGGGCAATTTCCGGGAGCTTCATTTTTTTCTCTTTTCCTGTTTCTTTTGAGAAATTCTTTATTTATACTTCATCTTGATACTTGTCGGCCGCTCAAACCGCCAGGTGCTTTTCCCAACGGTCGCATACCCGAACGGAAAAGTATTCGATCAACCAGTAACGAAAGGAGAACCAATGGGCCATAAAGCTGCTGTATGCGAATCTATAGAGCCTCCCGGTAGTCATACCACGACACCATCCCTGCACAGCCAGCCATCGACCGTCCAGGAATTACTCCCGCTTTTCGACCGTGAAACCGCCGCGCATGTACGGAATCCCGCGGAATTAACGAAGAATACACCATTTTCCTCACTTCTGATACGATCCGGCAACGAGAACACCGTCCGTTTCCGTTTCCGGTTCCACAGCGGCATACACGACGACGAATGGAATGACTGGAAGTGGCAAATGAAGAACCGGATACGGTCATTCGAGCATCTCGGAGACTTTCTTTCGCTCAGCCCTGAGGAAAGAGCTGCGCAACAGAATTCTGAAATTCATTTTCCACTTTCGATCACTCCTTATTATCTCTCTCTTTTTTACGACAAGGATACCTGTCACCCTCTCCGCAAATCGATGGTGCCCCAGGTGTTCGAGTGCCTCACTTCGCCCGCGGAGTCGGAAGACCCCCTCGGAGAGGAAGCGCAATCTCCAGTGGAAGGGCTCGTGCACCGCTATCCGGACCGGGCGCTTTTTCTTGCGACCACGACTTGTTCCTGTTATTGCAGGTATTGCACCAGAACGCGTGTTGTTGGAAACCAGGAGCACCGTTCCGTGCCGCTCATCGACCGGTGGAACGCGGCTCTGGCTTACATCCGTGCACACCGCGAGATCAGGGATGTCCTTATTTCAGGGGGAGATCCGTTCATGCTTTCCGACGATCAGCTCCAGTGGATAGTATCGAATATCAGAAAAATCCCCCATGTGGAAATG
>CAZGVZ010000296.1:2228-5851 GCA_964529145.1 uncultured Fibrobacteraceae bacterium
GTGCTGCCCCAGCGCATCACTCCCCAGCTGGTCCGCATGCTGAAGAAATATCATCCGCTCTTCGTGAGCGTACACGCGACCCACCCCGACGAGCACACCGCCGAAAGCGCCGAGGCATGCGGCCGTCTCGCAGACGCGGGAATCCCGCTCGGAAGCCAGACCGTACTGCTCGCAGGCATCAACGACTCTGTGGAAACGATGCGCGCTCTTTTCCACGGCCTGCTCCGCATGCGCGTACGTCCGTATTATCTTTATCAATGCGACCCGATTCTCGGTTCGGGACATTTCCGCACCCCGGTACAAAAGGGCATGGACATCATCAGGGGACTACGCGGACATACCACGGGTTACGCAGTTCCGACTTTCGTGATCGACGCCCCCGGAGGAGGAGGCAAGATTCCGGTCATGCCCGATTACGTCACCGGCCGTTCGGAGGGCCGGATAGTTCTGCGTAATTACAGAGACGGCCGTTTCATCTATCCCGATGAAAAGGGCGCCGCGGAAGCGCCGCTTACCGACGGAGGCGGAATCTGATCCGATGCGGATAGGATTGACTTACGATCTGCGGTCGGAGTACCTGGCCATGGGATACGGCGAGGAGGCGACCGCGGAATTCGACCGCGAAGACACCATCGATAGCATCGAGGCGAGCCTGAGGGAACTGGGGTACGACACTGTTCGCATCGGTCATATCCGTTCCCTTGCCGGAAAACTCGCCTCCGGGGAACGATGGGACCTGGTCTTCAACGTAGCGGAAGGGATGAACGGTTTCTCGCGCGAGGCGCAGGTTCCCGCGCTGCTCGAGGCATACGGAATTCCCTTCACCGGCTCCGACGCACTGACCCTGGCGCTCAGTCATCACAAAGGGTATACCAAGCAGATCGTAGCCCGCGCCGGAGTGCCCACCCCTGAATTCGCGGTGGTCGGATCGATGGACGATATCGACCGCATCGCCATGCCGTTTCCGCTGTTCGTAAAACCGGTCGCGGAAGGCACTGGGAAGGGGATCACTGGAGCTTCCCGGATCGGGGGTCCGGACGAACTCCGGCGGCAGTGCGCGTACGTTATGGAACGTTTCGATCAGCCTGCCCTTGTCGAAACTTATCTTCCGGGACGGGAAATCACTGTGGGTGTGCTTGGCAGCGGAGCGGGCGCGAAGGTTATAGGAGCGCTCGAAATCGAATCCCTCGGCGGCGCGGAAGCGCATGCCTACACGTACTACAACAAGGAGTTCTGCGAGAAGGTCGTACGTTATTCCCTTGTCACCGAGAAACATCTGCTCGATTCCGCGTCGATCATCTGTCTGGGGGCCTGGAAGGCCCTCGGCGGAAAGGATTTTTGCCGGATGGATCTGCGTGCCGATCGCGACGGAAATCTCTCGTTCATGGAAGTGAACGCGCTGCCTGGTCTTCACCCGCAGCACAGCGATCTTCCCATGATCTGTGAGCGGATCGGATTTCCATATGCTTCCCTTATAGGAGCGATCGTCGATTCCGCGCGCAAACGATACGGACTATGACCCGGCGCATGCTCATCGCTCACAACCGGCTGCAGGAAAACCCGTCGGAGGACGAGATGGACGTCATTGCCCAGGTCGAGGCGGTACGAGGATCACTCTTCCGCCTCGGTTGGGACACGGATACGATGTCATTGACGCTCGACCTTGACACCGTGCGCGAAGCGATCGCGTCCTTCGCCCCGGACTGCATCTTCAATCTGGTCGAGTCACTCGGCGGCGAGGACCGTTTCATCTCCGCGGCCGCGCTCTGTTTCGAATCGCTGCATCTTCCCTTCACCGGTTCATCATCGGTCGCGCTCGCGGCCACTTCCAATAAGCTGAGCGCGAAAAACTTCATTGCCGCAGCCGGAATTCCGACCCCGGTCTGGACTCCGGTCACAGGCGGCTTGCCTGTTCCGGGATTTCTGCCGGTCATCATGAAATCAGTCACGGACCACGCCTCCATAGGCATTTCCGACGATTCCATCATCACCAGCGGTGAACAGTGGCGGCGCTGGCTGAAAAGGCACGAACCGCTGCGTCCCGGAGAGTGGTTCGCAGAAGCGTTTGTCGACGGCCGTGAATTCAACCTGTCTCTGCTTCAGAAAGAGGGGGGCGGGGTGAGAATTCTTCCGGTCGCGGAAATCTGCTTCTCCTCGTTCCCCGCCGGAAAACCCCGGATCGTGGGCTATGAGGCGAAGTGGAGCGAAGATTCCTATGAATACCTCCATACTCCCCGGATCTTTCCGGATGATCCGGACGATGCACTTCTGCTGGAGCGGCTCCGTTCCCTGGCCGTTTCATGCTGGAATCTGTTCTCGCTTTCAGGCTATGCACGTGTCGATTTTCGTGTGGATGCTGCGGGAAAACCATGGGTTCTGGAGATCAACGCAAACCCGTGCATCTCACCGGATGCCGGTTTCTTCGCGGCCTGCGGTCGCGACGGCATGGAGTACGATGCAATGATACTCGCGATCGCCCGTGCCGCAGGGTGAAGCCGGTCCGGAATTTGCTGCTCATTATTATTTGTGATCAACAAAAAAAAATGCTATACTTACTGAAGATTTCCCGGGAAGGTCGGGTTTTTTTTCCAACACGAATATTCACGAATATGGGTGGGCTCATTTTTCACCGCCGGGCGTAAGTACACTGCCATTACCTTCATCAGAAGTGAAAATACGGTCCACGGAAGACCTCATCCAATGCAAGAAAGTGAAAAACCATACGATGTTCCAGCCGAATAACGACATTCTGACGAAATACGCTCGAATTCTCATTGATTTCGCCCTCAACGACGGTGAGGGAATCAAAAAGGGAGATGTCGTCTATCTGGTGACGCAACAGCCCGCTCTCCCTCTTGCAAAGGCGGTATACTCTACGATTCTCCGCAGCGGAGGTCATCCCATACTCCAAATTCAGGATGACGATTTCCGTCTGCTGCAGCTCGACGAGGGAAATGACGAACAGATCGCTTTCTTCCCGGACAAATACTACCGCGGACTTGCCGATAACATCGACCATTACGTCCGTATTCTCGCCGAAGAGGATCCTCTTTTCCTTTCGAAGACCGATCCGAGAAAGGTAATCCTATCAAGCCGCAGTACCAAGCCGTTCAGGGACTGGCTCGACGCGAAGGAGGACGCGGGCCGCTTCACCTGGACACTCTGCCTTTACGGAACCGAAGGCGCCGCCCGTGAGGCAGGCCTTTCGATCGAAGTGTACTGGGAGCAGATCGTCCGCGCCTGTTTTCTGGATGAAGAGGATCCGCTCGCAAGGTGGCGAAACGTCTACTCCGAAATGAATCATGTCATCACGACTCTCAACGATCTGCCTGTCGAGAAAGTCCATGTGATCGCGCAGGAAACCGATCTGTGGGTCCGCATCGGCGAGCACCGCAAATGGCTCGGAGGACGGGGCAGGAATATTCCCAGCTTCGAAATCTTCACCTCTCCGGACTGGAGGGGTGTCGAGGGGACCGTCCATTTCGACCTTCCTCTCTACCGCTACGGCAACATCATCAGCGATATCAGGCTTGAACTGCGCAACGGCCTTATTGTCAAGGCGACCGCCGGACGCAACGAACCTCTGCTTCACGAAATGATCTCTCAAAAAAATGCCGACAGGA
>CAZGVZ010000297.1:0-5846 GCA_964529145.1 uncultured Fibrobacteraceae bacterium
GTCGACCTTGGAATCATCGCTCCCCCCGGTCCGATGGTGCGCGAACATGCTCTCTTTCAAGCGCCGGGGAGTCGATGACCTGGCGAAAAAATGTTTTCCGGCGTACACGGTCGTCGACTTCGGATCAGGGACCGGAGCGTACGCGCGGTACTTCCTCGGCCGGTGTCCCGCTACGGTGATCGCGCTGGACTGGTCACCCGAAGCCCTGGCCGCAATTTCTTGCGGAAGGGGAAAGGTCCTGCCGGTATGCGCGGACCTCCACATGCTTCCAATCAAATCATCCCGCGTCGATGCCCTCTTTTCCGTGGATACTCTCGGGCACCTTCGACGCCAGGATGCGGCACTCGACGAAATCGTTCGTGCATGCCGCGGCGGCGCGCCGCTTTTCCTCCACGCGGAATGTTCGGATTACCGGCGGCGCTGGCCCGACCGCGCGCTCATCCGAAAAACCGGCGCGGATCGTATCGCGGATCTCGACGGTCACATCTCGTTGCGGCGATCGCGTGAAATGAGGTCACTTTACCTGGATCGTTTTTCGCTTCTCGATTTTTTCAGTCCAGCGGGCGTCCTCGGGTGGCTGCTGGGATATCCCGAGAAGTACACCGCAGCGTTCCGGATCGCGGAAATGCCTCTGCTCAGCCACTGTTCGGGATTCCTCGGCCGCGTCCGAACAACGCCTCTGCGCCATGCGCTCAGGCTCATCAACATGTGCACCAACCGTCTTGAACTGCTCCTCGGCCTTCAGGGCGGAGGCTCCTGCTTCGCGTCGCTCCGGACACATGCGGCCGCCTCCGCTTCACCGCCGGAAAACGGCTTCACCTCGATCGACGTGGTTATCCCGACCTACGGCAGACCGGAACTGATCCCGAAGATCGTCACGAAGCTGCTCGGCCAGTGCGGCCCCGACGACCGCATTTTCGTGGTCTGGCAGGGCCCTGAGCGACCCCCGACTGTTTCAGACGAACGTGTGCGGTATATCCGCCTGAAAAAGCCCAATCTTCCCGCCGCACGCAATGCCGGGACGCGGGAAGGCATGAATCCGGTCGTTCTTTTCCTCGACGACGACTGCACGCCGGAGCCCGGCCTTATAGAAGCACATCGGTCAATGTACACAGATTCCGCAGCGGGAGCCGTGGCCGGATTCGTGGAGGACCCCCTCTATCCCGGAAGCACGGACACTCCCTCGTGGCTCGACATCACTACCGGGGAACTGCGCCAGAACTTTTCTTTCCCCGAGAGTTGTTCCTCGATATCGGTTCCCGGCGGCAACATGTCATTCCGGCGGCGTGCGCTAGCTTCGATCGGCGGATTCGATCACCATTACCGCGGAAACGCGCTCTGGGAGGAGATCGACGCCTCTTTCCGGCTCTTGCACGCAGGTTACGGCATCCGGTACTCTCCTCACTGCCGGGTCAGCCATCACGGCAGTACCGAAGGCGGCTGCCGGAGCGGCGGTGCCCTTCGCCACATCTTCCATCTCTTTGCGAATACCACCTATTTCGCATGCACCTACGCGCCCCTGCGGCATGTACCCGGCTGGTGTACTTTCTGGAAGCATCGTCTCGAGTACCTGTCGAGGAGAAGTGAGCCGTCCAGGACGGATGCCCCGGGACACGGTTTCCGGCATCATCCTCTTCGGGTAGCCGCAGGGTGTACAGGCGTAGTCACCGGGATAATCCGATTTCTCTCCGGGGGGCGCCGGCTCGGCCTTCCCGAAACGGTAACCGGCGCCCATGCACGGTTCAAGGGGAGCCGAAGGTGAAAGTCGCGTGGATCTACCCACACCGTGGACGGTGCGGAATCGCGCAATACTCCCTCGATTATATCGACGCGCTGAGCGGATCGGCGCGAATCGTCGAAATCGATCCTCAGTGGTGGTTCACGGACAGGAAGCAGCTCGCCGATTCGCTTCGTGGTTGTTCGCTCGTTCACGTCCAGTACGATACCGCCGCATTCATGAAGGGGAGAAGCGACGGTTATCGGGCGACGGTTTCACTCTTGCGGATGCCGGTCATCGTGTCGCTGCACGAGGTCTACGACGAGGATCCCTGGGCCTTTCCAAGATCCGCCATACGCGGCCCGTTCCCTGCGGCTGTGATGAAGCGGCTCCTCTGGGACCTGAGGCATCCGGTGCAACGCGCCTTCTCCCGGCACCTCCGCGGTTCGTTTTTCGCCCGGCGCATCCTCGTGCACCATCGTTATCATTGCGACATTCTGCGCCGCGCGGGAGTGGACGGAAACAGGCTGCGTGTATTGCCGATGCCCGTCAAGCGTTTCGTTCCATTCGCGCCGTTTCCGTTTCCGCATCTCCCTCTGGTCCGCCTGGGTTTTGCGGGTTTTGTCAATCGGTCCTGCGATTTCGACCTGCTCTTCGGTACGCTTGGCCTTCTGAAGCGGCCCTGGACCTTTACATGGATCGGCGGTCTCCGCGAAAACAATGAACGGACGTCTATGGACGCGCTCATGAAAAGGATCTCCGAAATGGCATGGGGCGACCGGTTCTCCGTCACGGGATGGGTTACCGGAGAAGAGATGTCCGAACGCCTCGGGGAGATCGATATCGTGCTTGCCTTTTTCACCAGGCGCAGTTCCTCGGCGAGCATCGCCCGCGCCATGGGGGCCTGTAAACCGGTGATCGCGGTCGGACTTCCTCTGGTCGCGGAAATCGCCTCATACCATCAACCATGCGGCGCGGAGGAACCCCCGGGCCCGCCGCTGCTTCCCGTACCCGCGGACCCTGCCGCAGCGGCGGGCGCCGTCGAACGCCTGATCGATGACCAGGGCCTGAGAGAGAACCTTTATGACGGCCTCGCGTCGTACACTGACGCGGTATCGTTCGAAAGGTCGGCCGGGGAGCTCTTCTCCATGTACCGGAGCGTCGCTCAGCCATGAACGTATTGTGGGACTGGAGGCTCTTTTCACTGGGCTATCGCGACCGCGGGGTGGGCAGGTACTGCCGGGCGGTCGCCACGGCCATACTCGGGCTCGGACCCGACCTGCGGATTTTCGCCTGGGCGGACCCAGCCGCGGTACCCGGCTCGCTGCGGTCGGAACGGATCGCCTTTCTCCCCTATCGAGGCGGAGGCTGGAAGAGCGCAATCGCCGAACTCCCCCTACTGGCCCTCCGGCACAGAATTGAACTGGTCCACTACTGGATCGCTCTCGGGCCGCTCAGTCCCGCAGGTATCGCTCCGTGCACATTCGCGCCCGCGGTAGCCACGGTGTACGACCTCGGTGTCGAGCTGTGGGACGTTCCCCACTGCCGGGCTGTACGGTCCGGAAAATACTGGAAAGCCCAGAGGCTTTTCTTCCATGCCGTAGACGGACTTTCGGCCATTTCAAGGGCGACGCTGTCGGATGTCACCGGACTCTATCCCGGCCTCGGCAAACGGAGCGCGACGATCTACATGCCTCTTGACGGTATGGATCCGGTATCCTCGTGCGAAGAACAACGCGAGCCCTACTTCATCACTCTCGGGGGGAGCGTGCACAAGAACTGTTCCAGAGTGGTCACAGCGTTCGCGAGAGTACGGCGCCTGCATCCGGAATGGAAACTTCTGGTGCTCGGACATATCGATCCTGCCGAGGAACGGCTTTCCGTGCTTCCCGAAGGGGTAGTTCACGAGCCCTCGATGGAACGGTACGAGGAGCATCTGCGCCGCTGCAGCGGGCTTCTCTTCTGTTCGCTTTACGAAGGGCTCGGAATTCCTCCGCTCGAAGCTATGCGGCGGTCGTGTCCGCTGCTGCTCTCGTCGATCCCTTCGCTTCTGGAGACGTGCGGGAACGCGGGAAGGTTCGTAAACCCGTTTTCGGTCGAAAGCATCGAAGAGGGAATCGCTGACCTGGTTTTCGATGCGGCGGTGTGGTCCCACCGTTCACGCGACGGATGGGATCGCTATCAGATGTCGAGCAGTGACGCCGGGCTCCGCCAGCTCGATCTTTATAGACGCGTCACCGGAACCCGGATCGCATGCTCCGGAAACGGTCAGGGGAAAGAGGCGGAATGATCCTGGTGTCGATTGTGATCCCCACATACGGCCGTCCCGGTTCCCTCGCACGCTGCCTGGCCTCGATCCGGATGGAAGCCGAGGGAGACCCGGATATGGAAATCATCGTGGTCGACGACGGTTCGCGGGAAAAAGATTCCCGGCAAAATCATGACGCTTGTGACCGTTTCGGGGCTCGTTATTTTTGTCCGGGAGGTAATCACGGGATGGCGGCGGCCAGGAACAGCGGTATTTCGATCGCTCGTGGGGAGTGGTTCCTCTTTCTCGACGACGACGTGACCGTTGACTCCGGCTGGCATGACTCGCTTTCCCGTACGCTCCGGGAACTCGATCCCGGAGCCGCGGGTTTCGAGGGTCGTATCGTGCCGTCCGGAAACGGCGTATGGGACCGGGAGGTGAGCAACATACGGGGAGGAGCTTACCTTACAGGCCATCTGTGCCTCCGCAGGTCCACTATCGACAATTGCGGCCCGTTCGATTCCTCGTTCGAGTTCCTCGGGCCGTTCTGCGAGGATCACGAACTCGCGGCGCGCGCGTTGCAATGGGGACCGATACCGTTCATCGCGGATCTGTCGGTAACCCATGCCCCCCGCGCGGTCTCGCCATGGAAATACCTGACCGCGGCACCCGCACGCTGCAAAAAACTGCTTTCCGCGGAGCGCCACTTCCACCGCAGGCATCCCGATCGTTACCACCTTTTCAGATGTCACCGTACCTTCTGGGGTACCCTTTTCTCCATCATGACAAGAAACGCGGTGAACGAACTGCGGAGGCGCAGTGCGGCCGTTCTGGTCAGGCATCCGTTCCAAACATTAGGATTGACAATAGGCAGCCTCATCGAACAGGCGGCATCATGGTTCATGTTTCCGGTACTTCTGGCGAAAAGCACCTACATATCACGATTCCGGCATTCGATCGACCTCTCTAGGAGTTCGTCTTTCATGCACCAGATTCCGGGGGCGGAACCGCCGCGCGTCAAACGGCGGCCTGTAGCGACGCTTACATTCCCGCTGCTCAGACGTCCCGTCTACGATATCGTGCCCGCCCTCAGGAGTCGCACTTCAGGTTCCACACCAGGGAAATGCGCGGTTTTTTTCCGTATGGACGACATGTTCACGCAAGATGCCGGGGCGCTGCTCGGGGCATGCGCCATATTCACGCGATATCACTGCCCTTTTCTCGCCGCGATCACCGGCCGGGATCTGGCCGACCCGGGAAGCGGCTCTCTTTTCGAGGAAATCAGAGCCGCCGGAGGTGTGATCGGTATTCATGGTTTCAACCATTCCGGCATGTTCGGGCCCTTCCCCAGTGAACTGCTTCAGATGACATTTCCGGAAATCCTCGGGAAAGTCGACGCGATCCGGAGAAATCCTCTTCTCGAGAATTCTCCCAGTATTTTAGTCCCGCCATTCAACGCGATCGGACCTGAACAGATCCTGATCCTTTCCCGGCATTTCGACGTCATCTGCGGCGGTCCCGAAACGGTGCGCTTTACAGATGGAGTAGCGGGGCCGGTATCGTTCAAGGGAGGAGGCTGGTATTTTCCCTCCCTTCACCCCTTCTACGGTTCCTGCCGATCGATGTTGAGGTATGGCGCTCCCCGGCTGCTCCGGTCGCTTTCCGGCGCGGTATGCCTCACGACTCACTTGACGGTTGAGGCAGAGGACCGGTTCAGCGCCCTCGCGGAACTGCTGGCTTCGCTTCAGGAAACATGCAAGTCATGGAATATATTCCGAACTGCCGGAATCAACTACCACGGCTAAAAACCGTGGTCTGGCTTGAGCGGGCCAAGCGGTACAACGGAAACAGTGCGAAGCACTGGACTCCTTACGCTTCAGG
>CAZGVZ010000298.1:0-5844 GCA_964529145.1 uncultured Fibrobacteraceae bacterium
TCAAGCCAGACCACGGCTTTTAGCCGTGGTAGTTGATTCCTGAAACGTAACTTTCCTGCACGTTTCCTGATTATACCCTGGCTTTGCATCTCATTGTAAATGAACTCCCGATCGGGTTAATCGAAAGATCACCGGGGTTCCGAAACAGGAAACGAAATCTCTACGGTAAGCCCTGGAGGAGGATCGTTATTATAGATACGAACGTCGCCTCCATAATTTTCAATGGTGTTCTTAACGATGCTCAGTCCGAGCCCCGTTCCGGATTTTCTCGTGGTGAAAAAAGGCTCGAAAACGTGACACATATCCTCCTGTGCTATTCCCGATCCTGTATCCCTGAACCTGATGACCACAGAATTCATTTCCTTTGAAGCCATGATCGTAACACCTTCCCCCGGAAGCATGTGCTGCTCGGCATTATCAAGTATATTAATTACCGTTTGCCGCATTTTCATCCTATCGGCATTCATTGACACATTTTCCATTTCACATGGAATTCCAAGCGAAACCGTTATTTGCCTTTCAGAAACGACATGCTCCCAGTCAGCAACCGAGTCGCGAAGCATCTGTGCAATATTCATCCTCGCGCAGCTTTCGCTTCGGAGCGGACGGCCGAGCGCCAGCAGGCTTTCCATTAAACGCGAAAGCCGTTTTATTTGATTTCTGATATGTTCCATGTATTGACCGTACATTTCCCTGTTATCCATTTTCTTGAACAAAGCTTCACTGATCGCCATGATGGCATTGAGAGGATTCCTCACTTCATGGGCCACTCCGGATGTAAGTTGAGCGAGCAGATGCATTTGCCTCGATTGAAGCATCAGTTCCTCCGCCTTTCTTCTGGAGATCTCGTAAAAAACGTATCGGGCGAAGATCTCCAGGACATGCATCTCTTTTCCGCGAAATTCCCTGCCTTCTTTGCTCAGGAGGCAGATCATACCGGCCGAATGCGCTTCGTTATCAAGGATCGGAATGGCGATGAAGGAACTGCGGGTACGCCCTTTCAGACTGAAGCAGTCGTGAAAGCCGTCGTTGAGATCACCAGTGTACCGGTAAGGCATATGAGTCTCAAGGACAGAGGCACATGCAGGGCAAGGACATGACATTTCCTTTGAATGTTTCAACTCCTCTCCGTCATATCGCACGAGCAGGTCGGCCTTGTTATCAGCCAATCTATAGAGGGCTATAGACCGGGGTTCGAGAATTGAGGCTATACTCATCACTACCCGATCGAAGATCGACTGAAGCGATTGCTCAAAGGAAGTGGCAATGGCGAAAACCGCCTCGAGTGCCTGCCGACGCTGCCGCTCTTCACTCTTGTTTTTCATCGGCGAGACCGTTCTTTCCGTTCAATGAAGCCGGAGGTGCGGTAAAAAGGGCCTTTCGAGGGCACCCGCGACAACAGCTTTGTTCATGAGGTAGAATGCCAGAATTTTCATCATATTACTTACCAGATCCGGAATGCCGCCGGGGTCCCGATACACAGTCAACTATACCACCAGAGGTGGCGGCTTGTTTGAAGCGGGTAGATCCCGCGAAAACAAAAAAACGTTGTACGTTCTCAGTAGCCGATTATGGAATATGTGATCCTGATCCAGCATCCTTTTTATCAGAACAAATATACTCTATAGAATTGAATATCGATCCTCATTCATTCCCGGAAGACTTTAGGTGACCAGTAGCACGCTGAAAACAGGAAGGATGCATTGCATTCCAAGGCGCCCGTCTTACTCCACCGGGGAGCCGGTGGTTTCCTCGTGCATAACCCCTGGAAGGGTTTACAACATATGTCGCATGCGCTAGTAAGTAATGAAAGATGTTCTGAAACGGACCGCTAAAAAGTTACGCATCGCCGGGTCGAAGCGAACAATCAGGTTCTACCTTGCAGATCGATCTTTCCTGTTACCTCGATCCCGCTCCTGGCGAAAATTCAACCGGGTGAGAAGGAAATCCCGATCAAATGAAACGACTACTTTTCATGAATCCCATACTGCCGGAAAGCATTTTCGATTGTTTCGTGATGAGTCCGATACACTAGCTCCAGGTAGGATTTCATATCGTATTCTCTTTCCTCCTCGGGAGCAGTTACTGAAGCCGCAACGATCACTGTCGCCTCTCCCTCTTTAGTCGCTACTTTCATCTCCCCGAGTTTTTTCAATATACGCGTTCGGGCGACCAGCGCACCCTTCCCATCAGTCATCGCGAGGAGCGAAAACACCGCACGCTCGTACGGTTCAGGCAATCCGCCGACAAGGTCGATATCACGGAGAATGAGTTTCGCGACCGAAAAAAGCCTTGGTGCAAGTGTCCACATCTCCCCTTCCGTCGTACGGCGCGCGCCGCCCCCGAACACGAACGCCTCTGCCGTGAGCATGATCGAGGAAAAAGGCGTGCGATACCGGTTATGCTGCCTTATCTCTCGATCGAGTAAGAATTTCATGTTGGTTGCCGACAGTACGCCCGGAGGCAGTTTCATCATTTTTCCGGACGCGATTCGTGCCGCGATTCTTTTGAAAAATTCCTCTGTTTGTCCCTTGTCGAAACCTCGCAAGGACAGCGCCGACATGACCGGATCACGCAGACGCTCGAGTTGCGACTGTTCGCTCACCATCCGCACGAGCTGTTCGGAAAGTTCCCTGCCTGAGAGATGGGGTTTTTCCGCTATTTCCGATGTTATCCACTGGGCGGTTGCATGATCGTGCACCGTTTCGAACCTTTCCCGAAGAAGAGTTCCCACCCGGTCCAGTACCGGGTTGTCGAGCCCGTATTTTTTTAAATTGTCCAGGAGCTGTCCCTCGAGCCGGCTGAGAATTTCACGTAAAGCGTTCCCGCCTGTTTCACATCCAAGGTCATGGGAATTCAACGCCAGACTCGTTGACACCTTCTCGATATATTCCGTGAGCATATTAGATAATTGCGCATCATCTGTGAGCGTACCTTTACGTATCTCGGAAGCCATGACAAGCAGCCGTGCGGCCTCGTCAGGCTGTGATTGTATTGCCTTTACCAGGTCATCCACGCTCGCACCTATTCCCGATGCCGCGTCCTGCAAAGTGTCGGCGAGTGATTCGCTCCTGAAATCGATATTGAGCGTCCTGATCAACTGGAGATAATCGGAGAGGGGCATTCCCGACTCAAGAAGAGCCGGCTTCAGCTTAGGCAGCAGCTGTTTCAACTCATCCTTTTCCGGAAGCATCCGCCGTATGATTTCCGCGAGCCTTCGCAAAGGAACTCCTCCGGATCCGTACTCCTCCCGAACCAGTTTCACGATCACATCGCAGGTCAATCCGTTCATCTCATTTGCAACAGGATCCGAGACCGCCAGCAGTTTTCCGGTCTCCTTCTGTACGGAAATGGCCTCTGCAAGGTCGGCTTTGAGTTCGAATACCGCGTTGAGCAGCATATCGACGGATGGCGCGCCTTCGAGATGGATCGATCGCCGCAGGTCGGAGAGAGAACGTACCGCCGAATCGCTTTTTTCCGGATCGAGCGCCTCTTTCGAAAACGCGGCGGCCGTTCTCTCCGGGTGCTCGAACAGATCCGCCATCGACAGCACTTCCTCCACTCGTTCGAGATGCACCCTGCCGACAATGGTATTCACATCCTCTTTCTCGTTTCCACACCGGACGTTCTCTTGTTTGCCCACTACCTCCTGATCATCGGTGATTCTCCCGTAATGGATATAATTGAGACGTACCGACGCGGTTCCCTCCTGCTCCAATATTTTTTCTATTGTTTCGACCGGCGATACGGAATCCGGATTACCGATGAGCCTGATCAGCGTTTCGATTTCCCCGATGGAAATGTTACGGTCGAAAGTGATCGAGACGATTCCCGATTTCCCGAATTGCTGAATAATGCGGCGTGTATTGATCACTCTGTCGACAGGCCATTCTTCAATAAGCAGACTTTCGCGATCGATCACCAGTGATATCGTTTCGATTTTCTCTAGCGACCTGACCAAAGCGTCATGGAGAGGTGGGATGCTCTTCAAGGTCGTGGGATGGGATCCGCCGTAAAGCATCGCGCCGTTGAACACGACGTTGAACAACCGGATGATCTGTTCGGCATCCCTCTGCTGTATGGATTTCCCTTCTCCCATGCGGCTCACACCCTTTCGCCGAATCTGTCCACGTAATACTTCTTCAGACAATAATGAAAATCCCTGCATTTCTGGAAACGATCCTCTTTCTTCGGCTCGACCGCCTTGAGAATGATTGCTTCCAGCTTCCCATCGATGGCCGGACAGTGCTCCGATGGTCTTTTCGAGAATAACTCCCCGGGGTTATTAATCTTGAGGTTGAGCAGCGCCTCGACAGTGGTTTTTTTAAACGGCAGACTCCCTGCGATCGTCTCGTAAAGGACAATTCCCACGGAATAGATATCCGATCGTTCATCGAGCGGATCCTCCCTGATCTGCTCAGGCGCTATATAGAGCGGAGTACCCATGATCATGTCGGTTTCCGAATCGTTGTTCATTGCCGATCTGGCAATTCCGAAATCCGCGACAAAGGGCCGTTTGGTTTTCTCTTCGACAAGTATGTTTCCTGGCTTGACATCCTGATGAATGACTCCCTCCTCATGCGCAAACGCCAGGGCATCGATTACCGGAATCAAAATGTCAAGGGCGGTTCCGAGGCCCATCTGTCTGCGGGAAGGAATCGGATTGAGGTTATGGCGATGGATCATCGTTCGCAGGTCTTCACCCACTACAAGCTGCATCGCGATAAAAAGGAATTCCCCGTTTTCACCCATATCGAATACCGGAACGATATTCGGATGGTTCAGCACCGAAACGATCTCAGCCTCGTCCCGGAAGCGAATCCGTACGTTTCCCGCATCTCCGGGATTTTTGGGGTACAGTTTTATCGCCACCTTCCGCTTGAGCGATTTCTGATAACCCACAAAAACCGCACCCATAGCACCTCGTCCGATCAGCTCGACCAGCACGATATTGTTGATCTCCCTGCCTATGCAGGTCCTGGGATCGAATGCCCACGAATGCTCTATGAGTTTTGCCATTGCGAACTCATCTCCGCTCTGTGTGTGACTCCGTATATGATTAACATGTTGATTCCGGCTCCGTTCATCGGCATGGATGAAACGGTGAACCCGTGAATCCGAAAGGGTTTGAAGCCGCCTCCATGCATATGTACATTTCAAAAACCGCGAAGTATTATTATAGCATACTTTTTCAAGAGGAGGAAACCCTATATGCATCTCCAGTTCTGCGGAGGAACCCAGACCGTAACGGGCCTACAGATACTTATTACAGTAAACGGAAAAAGAATCCTCTATGAATGCGGCCTGTTCCAGGGGAGGCGGGAAGAGTCATACCGTAAGAACCTCAACTTCCTTTTCGATCCCTCCGCGATAGATGCCGTAATTCTCAGCCATGCGCATATAGATCACAGCGGCAACCTTCCCAACCTGGTGAAGAACGGCTTCAGGGGTTCCATTTACGCTACACAGGCGACCATCGACCTCTGCAAAATCATGCTCCGCGACAGCGCTTACCTGCAGGAAAAGGACCTGGAATGGGTGAACCGTATAAAGCGGAGGAGCCATCAACCGGAAATTCAACCGCTCTACAGTATTAGAGACGTGGAAGCGACTCTCGAACTGTTCGTGGGCATCGACTACGACCATCCTTTCACCATCGCTCCGGACGTCGAAGTCGTTTTCCGCGATGCCGGACATATCCTCGGGAGCGCGGGTATACATCTCGAAATCAGGGAAAACGGACGCCACTGCAAGCTGGGACTCAGTGGCGATATCGGAAGACCCGGAATACCGCTGATGCACGACCCCAACATACTGCGGGATCTCGATTTCTTGATATTGGAA
>CAZGVZ010000299.1:0-4291 GCA_964529145.1 uncultured Fibrobacteraceae bacterium
ATCGTGCCCGGGGAATCACTGAAGCATTTCGATGATCATACCGACAGCCGGACCATCCCGGGATACGGGTACGGGGCCGAAAGCTGGACATGCATCCTCGAATCGGCACTGAGATGGTTTGGGAATGTCTCTCGCGACTGGAGAAGGGCGGGGAGAATGGTAAGAAAGGAGTATCCATACAACAGACGATTCGGTACCGTTCCCCATGCAGTCGTTTCCACCTTTTTGCCCGGACTGTACAGGATTGACAAGGTTCTGGGAATGATACTCACGAGAAATTTCAATGACCTTGTCGAATCGGGCTATTTTACAAGTGTCGAGAATGTGGCGGCCGTGTCAATGACAGCCGAAGAGTTCTTCCGGTACTGTAAGATCGCCTATATCGCGGGCAGGCGAAAGTATGAGAACGTGGACGAGTCCCTCTCTGGGCGTGAAATGTATCGCCTTTATGCAGATGGACGGCACGAAGGTCTGCTCGATATCGACGAGAGTTCCCCGGGCGAATTCGCGGACTGGATCGACCATATCCATACGCTTCGCGGAGGCGGCGGTCATCCCTGGACTATCAAGCGGTTCGGGAACGCCTCCCATATCGACCTGACAGTATCCAGGCTTGCCGCTCCTTTTGAAAAAAATTACATTGTCACCATCAAAGGCGACACGGTCGGTAATATCGCCGAAACCCTCAGAATGTTCCTTGCCGTACATGCGTCGGGTTTACCATTGTCCCTGCATGATCCCGAAGGGACGCGAAAACGGCTCCTGGGGCAGGACAATATAGGCATCATCCCCGGTTTTGCACCTTTCCAGAGGGCACGCCAGTTTTTCAGATCCGAAGAATCGGTGTACGACGTCGCGTATTATGACGATTTCGGGAAATTCAGACGTCATATCGACCCGTTCATCACCTGGCGTCCCCTGCCGGTTCTCAAGCCGCGGGATCTTTGAGATATGCCTTTTATCCGGGGGAGGTCTTTCGGAATATTTATACTGCATGAGATGACAGTTGCTATCCTGGCGATTTCAGCGACCGTACCGGCGCAATATTTCGGCAGAAACAAGGTCCAGTACGAACGGTTCCGTTTTCAGGTAATGAACGCCGGACCTTTTTCGGTTCACTTCTACCCTGAGGAAGAAGTGGCGGCACGGGATGCGGCGACCATGTTGCTGAGATGGGACAGAAGATTCTCCGTGATTTTCGATTCGGGTCCGGGCCAGAATCAGCCTGTGGTCCTGTACGCGGACCATGCGGATTTTCAGCAGACCAATGTGATTCCGGGGCGGATATCACAGGGGGTGGGAGGCATCACCGAAGGGTATGCGAGCAGGGTTGTCGTGCCCTTGACCGGTGTGTACGCGGAAAACGATCACGTCCTCGGGCACGAATTGGTACATGTCTACCACTACGCCCGGATCAGGGAAAGTCCCGGAGGGCTGGCGTCCATACGCCTCGTCCCGCTCTGGCTCATCGAGGGTATGAGCGAGTATCTCTCTGTGGGGTCAACCGGCGGTCTGACTGCCATGTGGCTCCGTGATGCCCTGTTCCATGAAGACCTGCCCTCGGTAAAAACCATTTCGACCGATCCCTCATATTTTCCCTACCGTTTTGGACATGCGTTATGGGCCTTTGTCGGAGGAGTGTGGGGAGATACCGTGATACCCGCTCTCCTCGACGCTTCTCTTGTCCTCGGATTCGATCGCGGGCTGGAAAGGTATCTCGGCATCACTGCCGACTCCCTTACGCGCTCATGGCACGCTTCGGTCCGTCAAACGGTCGGATCGCAACTGAAGGGGAGGACCGGTCCTTCGGGGTACGGGCATCCGGTGATCACGGGTGAAGGCGGCGTCAACATAGGGCCGGTGGTCAGCCCGGACGGAAAGAAAGTGGCGTTCTTTTCGCGGAGAGACGTGTTCCACATGTCTCTTTACATAGCTGAGGCATCGACCGGCAGGATACTCAAGCGATTGTCGAAATCTGAGACCGACGCGCATTTTGACGCTCTCAATTTCATGAACGGCGCCGGAGCGTGGTCTCCAGAGGGGGATCGCTTCGCGTTCCCGGTTTACGACGACGGAGATAATGCGGTGCATGTCTCTGATGTGTCGTCCGGGCGGGAAACGGACATGCTCAGGTTTCCGGGCGTTTCGGCGATTTCCGGAATCGCATGGTCTCCGGACGGAAAAACTCTCGCGATCAGCGGAACGAGCGGAGGAATCTCCGACCTGTTCCTGTACGATTTCGGGAAAAAAACGACCGTAAAGATAACCGACGACCGTTTCGCCGAACTGCAGCCTGCCTGGTCTCCAGACGGCGGGCGCATCGCGTTCTGTACCGACAATCACCCCTGCACCGATTTCGACCGGCTGGTTTTCAGCAGACCTCAGATCGGCATTTATGATTTGTCGACCGGTAGGACCTTTACGTTCGGATTCGGCCCGCAATGCAAACATATCAGTCCGCAGTTCACAGCCGATGGCAATGGCGTCTATTTCATCGCGGATCCCGATGGAATCAGCGACATATACCGGTATTCGCTGGACGAAGGCACGTATCACCGAATCACCCGGATCGCAACCGGAGTGAGCGGTCTGACCGAACTTTCACCCGCCCTGAGCGCGGGGGGGAAGCCGCAGTCCCTTGTGTTCAACGTTTTCGAACATCGGAAGCACCACATTTACCGGCTAGACCAGGAGGGAATCAGGGAAGTTCCGGTGGTATCCGACTCTGTCGGTTCCGGAGAAAACGCCGCACTCCTTCCCCCGGGAAGACCCGGGCTGGTCGACAGCCTGCTGGCCGAAACAGGGTACGATTACGGGAAAAGAATTTCGGTCGATCCCTATACTCCCCGGCTCACGTACCTCGCTCTCGGCAATGCGGGTGTGGGTACGATCCTCGGCCCTACCGGAGCCTCTCTTGGCGGAGGAGCATATCTGCTGCTAAGTGATCTGCTCGGCAACAACGTGCTCGGAATGATGGCGCAGGTAAATGGGTCATTCCAGGATGTCGCCGCGTCTGTTTTGTATCAGAATCGGGAGCGTCGTCTAAACTGGGGGACGGCCATGTTTCATATTCCCAACAGGGAGGTCCTGGTGACCTCGAGAGTGGAATCCGAGGCCGGCGATCCACAATGGAGCGATGTCGAGCGCGTCCATGTTGAGAGAAGGAGAATTTTTTACGACGGGATAGACGCAGGCCTCGCGTATCCCCTGAACGTCAACCGGAGATTCGAGCTGTCCCTGGGTTATACCCGCATATGGTGGTCCGGCGAAGGGACCACCTATCTGACCAGGGCGGATACGATACTCGAGTCGTTCGACGAAGATCTTCCGGAACCCTCCGGGCTCGATCTGGGAAGAGCGTCGGCATCGGTGATAGGTGATTTTTCCGTATTCGGGCTCACGGGACCCATCGCGGGGAGCCGCTACCGCGTGGAACTGGAACCGAATGTGGGAACGCTGAATTTTTTCGCGCTGCTGGCCGACTACCGCCGCTACATAAGCTGGAAAGGCTTGACCGTTGCCGGGAGAATATTCCACTACGGACGGTATCTCGGGGACAGCGGAGACGAACGGCTGTCACCTCTTCACCTTGGGTACCCCGGGTTTGTGAGAGGCTATGAACCGTGGAGTTTCGATCTCGACGACTGCGAATCGTCGGAAGGACCCTTTGGATGCGCCGAAATCGACCGGTTTGCCGGGTCGAGAATCGCGGTCGCAAATGTCGAATTGCGGATTCCCCTGGTAGGTGTCGAAGGGTACGGTTTGCTCGACTTCGCCTATCTGCCGACTGATTTCGTTCTCTTCACCGACTTCGGCGCAGCCTGGGACGCAGGCGAAACACCTGGATTCCTTTTTGACGGACCGTTCAGGCGATCGCCGGTCTGGAGCACCGGCTTTGCTTTACGAATGAGTATACTCGGTGCTCTGGTTGTCCAGCTCTATTTCACCTATCCGTACCAGCGCAGCGAGGGAGGATGGCGTTTCGGTTGGGTACTGGAACCGGGTTGGTGAGAGTCCGTATCCGGGGTCTGTACAGGAACGGCCCTGATGGCCATCGTTTGTCAGCGCGCCTGAATCCCGCGTCGAGTCCATGTCTCGCCTCGTATCCCGACAAGCTGTACCCTGGAGTGCAGCTCAGGTTCAAAATCGTCCCGTCCGGCCCGGTACACACGCTTTATCGATTTCGTGAAAGCTTTTACTGGATGCGAGAACGGGTTCCTGAGGCATGGTATGGCGACCTGAAACTGTACGGTTTGGAAGGGCATGTTTTTTGCCTGACATAGATGTGTTA
>CAZGVZ010000299.1:4301-5834 GCA_964529145.1 uncultured Fibrobacteraceae bacterium
TGCAAAAGGGAGGATGTATGAAAGCTGTTTTTCTGATCGTCATCATGGGTACGACGATTGTTTCGGTGTACGCGAGAAACGGAATGTACGGCGATACCGCGACCAACAACCAATACCGGTATCGCGATACACTGCCGTCGCCGTTAAGGGACACAGCCGTCGATACGGTTGACACCGCGAGCAATCATATGAACGGTATAATGCGCGACACCACAGGAAAGGCCGGAAAGAAGGCTGACCCGGCAAACGGGCGGAACAACGGAATCCGTAAGAACGACACTTCCGGACAGACAAACGGGGGCAGTTCCTGTGACACGATGAACCGAATGAACGGAACCAATGGAATGAATGGCGGCGGGAACGTCGAACAGGCCATCCGGAAGTTGGAAAACTACGGGAACAGTGTCAAGGATTCCGTCGCGGCTATCAGAGATACGGAGCGGCTGAAAATCGATAAAAATTCATTCGATCGGAGAGTGGATTCGATAGTCGGCGCCGCCACGGACACTCTGCAACAATTGCAGCGCGGTACAGCGGGTGGATCCGCAGCCATGTCGTCCAGGGTGAACGAGATTACCCGTGAGAGCAAGCGTAAGATCAAGTCGCTTCTCGACTCACTCACAGCGTCGAGGTAGGAACGATGCTGGTCTGGGCGCTCGTTTTTCTGGTTGTAGCAGTCATTGCCGCGATTCTCGGATTCGGAGGAATCGCGGCAGTTGCAGCAGGCATTGCGAAAATCATCTTTGTAATTTTTGTAGTGCTGTTCGTGATCGCGCTGGTCGTGAGTTTCATGAGCTGACGAAAGGGCTTGGAAAAGTGACGCACACGCAAACTCGAAAGGGAATCGGCCATGAAAGCAGCGTTTAATTCTCCATTCACCGCGCGTATGCTTTCCCTAAAGAAAGCGAAAGCTCACGGTGGAGGTGGCCGGTTGGCGAACACAGCACAAAAGAGCGGCGCTCCGGGGTCCGGAGGGGGAGAAGCGAGTGCGCCATCCCGGGCAATGAAGCGCTGGAGAAAATCTTCGAAAACAGTCGAAACCTTATATCTATATGATAATGCTCTGTCAACATAAGAAAGGAGAGCATATGAAAACCACAACATTTGCACTTGTATTCCTGATGTTCGCCGTCGCCCGGGCGCAAACCACGCAAACCGATCTTACGCACGCGATCGGAGTGAAAGCCGGTTACAACCTGGGATTCCTCAATGGTGAGGACGCGGATCTCGAAGGAACGGAATCGAGCGCGCGGAACAATATCCGTGCGGGACTTTTCGCGGAAATGGTCATCCATCCGGTCATTTCGCTGCAACTCGAACTCGACTATTCCCGGGAAGGCGAGACGATCGAGGGAGAGGGCATCGCAGGGACCGATTGGGACATCGATCTGAGCTATCTCCAGATACCGCTTCTGGCGAAGCTGTATTTCCCTCTTGAATTTCCGTTGCGGCCCTTCGTGTATGCCGGACCTTTCCTGGGAATCAATCTGACGGCCGATGTCGACGATATCGATGAAGTGGAGGCGTTCGGAT
>CAZGVZ010000300.1:0-5819 GCA_964529145.1 uncultured Fibrobacteraceae bacterium
TACAGAACAATTTCAAACCGGCAGAATTATAGCAGTATCAGATCGGCAGCCGCAGAATTATAGCAGTATCAGATCGGCAGCCGCAGGGTAGTTGAATTTTTTTAACTTAATGTTTTCAACTGAACAAGATTATCCATTAAGGCGAGCTTTAATTTCAGGTTTACGGGTTACAGTATAAAAATGAACCCTAACTTGAATAAAATTGACACGGTCAGAAGACCGTGACACACCAATCTAAGTTCTTTATTTAAGCACACGGGGTGGGGACCTCAGTGCAAACGAAATAAAATTCCATTTCAGGTATTACCGTGTACTAGTAAAAGTAACAACCCCACCGGAAATAGTTGTCGTGGTTAAAATGTCTATATCACTTTGAAAAAAGACTTTAAGCAGCAAACCAACCTGATAATCAAATTTCAATTTTTCAGCCACACTGGCTCCAGCGGGTAGAGTTATTGTTCCGACATCAGCAGCGCCTTGATTAGATTTAATATTTATTATTACATCATCCACTCCAGCTGTATGGTATAAAAACAATTGTTGCGCATTAATTTCAAATAACACTTTTGGTGTCGCAGTAGCAGGATCTGCTATATCAACCGCTCTATTAATATAGGAATTTGGAATCATTGTAATTGCTGCAATCAAATACTCCGTAATCGCTTCTGAATAAGTTGCGATATAGGGGTTTGGCGCGTTAGTTCCTGTTATTGAAACACCGCTTGCATTTAGTACAAACGATTGGTTTGCAGCATTCGCACCAAATGTAACACATAGCAACCCCAACAAAAATACGAATCTTTTTTTATGCCACATAATTCGAATCCGTCCTTTCAAAATTTATTTTTATTATGTTACAGTTTTATTTCATCAGATCCAGAATAAATCGTTTTATAAAAGACACTGGTTTATTTATTATGAAAACACCACTATCTACATAATTTGCATTGTTACCGGCATCAACAATTCTGATAAATGACTGGTCTGTCGGATTAACCGTATTCGGTAATTTCCAGACATGGGTCATTCTTCCTGAATTTGCAACGGTGGTTACTGGAATCGGGCTTGGATCAGTAGCATTTCTATAGAACATTATTGTCGCATTGGCGGCTCCTCCCAATATCCATTCAATTCTCAGATTGCTCATTGCCGGCCAAACGGAGGCTGCAGCAGGTGAGAAAACCGTATTGCTTCCGATAGTAAACGATTTCGAATAATCTACCTTGAATACTGGATCTGCAGCGTCCTCAATTTTTATGAAGCAATCATTAATCACCGGTGTTGATCCGAATCCTGCCGGGATTGGCCAGATAAATTGACCGATACTTCCATCGTACCCACTCGCCAGTGCCGTTTCACCATCCGGTGTAATCAGGATAATATTGACTGTGGCACCTGATTTTTTGTAGTTCCATCTTATATCCAACTGCAAATTCTTATAAAATATTTCTCCACCGGCAGGACTCAGAATTGAAACGTTTTCCCCCATCATTACATACTTCTTTTCCATTTTAAGCACCCGACTGGATGGGTCGGTTTTATTTATTTTCCATTGTTTTTTATCACGACCGAAACCGTCATATTCCATCAAATCACTGGGATTGTTATTAGCATCCACTGACACCCGTATTTTTTGACATAGGTGGTCGTAATAAGTCGTATTTATTTTTGCATTTTTAGGAGCGAAACGCACATCGTCCACAAAGGCATCAAATGTCGCGCCATGGGCCCCTATGGTAACTCTAATCCAGTTGTCATCACCACTGACCGCCGGTATTGATACCTTGACAAGTCTCCATGACCCTCCGGTTGCCCCCTGAGGATCGTTAAGAACATTATACGGCGTTGCCAAAGACGGGTGGTTATACTGTACCGGCCAATCGCTAATAGGTGCCGTTTCTTTACGGTATTCGACATTTACCGGCATAGTTCCCGAAGTGACATTTGCCCAGAATGAAAGCCGATACTCTGTTCCGCCACGGATTTTAAAACAACGCATCAACCCTTCCCCATTAGCCATATGGAGAGATTTCTGGCCAAAATGAGGCGATACGTCACTTATTGTTCCCGTTGGAGGATATGGTGAAGTTTGTAAAACCCCAATTTCCCAGCCGTTATTTTTATCAAAATAATTATATGGTGTTCCAGTTTCATTTAGGTTGTAATCGCAGGTAAAAACGCCACTCTCCCTGTAATCAGCATTGGAAATGGTTCCGATGGGAAGGTTAGCAGGAGTTCCATACACGGTATTTGAATGGACCACCTTTGATGCAGAGATGGGTTTAATGGCTTCAACCGGGTTTCCAAGGGAATTAGTCCTAATCAAGCCGCTTTTGAATTTCCAGCTTGCATCCTGCAAAGAAGGGTCGACAAAATTAAATTCGGGGAGCTGTATGGTTGCCGCGCCGTTTGCGTTCATCGGCGTTGTCCAGGCAAACGTGGAGCACGGACGCCACAAACCGAACGAACGATTGCTCCATGTCGTAGTCTGCGCGAAACGGGCATCTTGCGGTAGTAGAACGGTAGAATTATCACTCTTCTCATAAACAATCTTTTGACACTGCTGAATAAGCATATGCTTATTATCGGCCATACTCGGTAATCCCATTTCGGGATATTTCCAATACGCAGGAATCGGTGCGGTAATCCGTTTTCCCCCACCGCTGTTCATCTCCCATATTTCATTCGGTTGCCCGTCATAATCGCCGGTATAGGTAAACGGTGCATAATCGACGACACATAAATTCGGTCCTTTTGAATAAAAAATGAACTTCTGACGGTCCTCAGCCACATCATCGAAAACCCCTGCGAATTTAGTACTATCCCATCCTCCCCCAGGCATACCGTTAAATATCTTATATGATTCATCATTGCAGTTCGCGCATGCTGCAGTAAAATCTATAGTGTTATTCGAACTATTGAAACTCATGTTACTGAAAATTTGGTAGGCAAATGGCTTGTTTTGATCACTGGTGGAATGATCTTCATCAAAGCCACCCGGCCCAACGATGATCAAATCATTGCCCCTGCGAAATCCCGCGTGTCCAAAATAATTGTATCTGGATACGGAGCCCCAGAAAGCAGGTTCAACTTCCCCGCCATCATAGGATGCTATCGCAAAATCCGTAATCGCGAAAATAAATCGTCCCGTCGGATATGGGCTCGATTCAGGAAATCGGTCTCCGGGATACCGCCAAATGTTGTAATAATTTGCGTTTGTTAATAGCACAAAATCCGGTGCGCTGTCACCATAAAAGTTATCGATGAGACAACCGCATGGCCAGTCTGTATTGAAGCTGTATTTTGCCGATCCCCCAGTTCCTGCAGAAAAAAGACCTTCCGGAATTTTTACCATGGTCAAATAGGCATCGTTATTCTTATAGACAACCTGATTGTCGTCATTTACGCCAATATCGTAAAAAATATTTACATTAAGAATCCAATCCGACGACTGGCGTGTCGCGCTCACTACAATGAGGTCACTTGAATCGCCTGCATCAACATTCCAAAGGGTTGCTCCGATCACATACATTTCCGCATCAGTTCCACATGTCGTCCATTGAGTCCATGTGTTGGGATTGCCCTTTCCTATGTCTCTTCCAAAGCATATGTTGATTATATCACTACCAAAGGAATAAATTAAAAAGACATCATCAATGGCGGGATCTCCCCATTTTTTCGTTCGACAGACCACTGCCCGGTCGTAATCATGCATATAATTTAAAGATTCTATTCCTTTCCCTGCATTGAATATTTTTATTTCTTTCGGAGAAACAGGTATGTTATCGGGAGATGCCGTTGCGATATCGGGAGCATATTTATAATGAGTAGTCGAAGTTAGTCCATTTACCTTTTGTTCCGCGCTAACCAGCTTAACCCATCCATAGGTGTTTTCTTGAAGTATATCGAGAAACTCATCAAAAACATTGTTAGACAATGGTAGATTGTCCGGATTTTCGGCAATATATTCGTAAGTATATTTTGTTTGAGCGTTAAGGACTCCGGTGCTTCCATATACTTCCATCGAGGTAAGATAGCCTCTTTTCCAGCTACTGTCGATTTCGCCATATTTTCCGGAATTGGGATGGAAATCTGCGGCGAGTGGATCGCCATTGTGCGAATAACAATATACCGTATAGCCGTTAGGCGCAATTCCATTTGGATTTTCAGCCGATGGTTGTATGTAACCATCAACCACCTGTGTCATTGAATAAGATACCTTTGATGGTGTATAAAGTCCACCTTTCATTCCATCATCACGGCAGGTATCTGTGTTATCGATATAATTATACGGTTCAACGGGGGTGTAACCCGAGCTATTGGTTACATTTTTCGCGGCAGTGAGATTCTCGACAAATACACCCTTTTGATTCGTATAAAAATACGAGCGGGTCATCTTTTTTCCCAATCCATTATCGACGATCATTTTTTTTACACGTATCCCCCCTCCGAATTTTGCGATTGGTGTTTCGTCTGCTTCTTTTTTCACCGGCAATCCATTCGCATATATGTATCGATTCGGTTCGTATTCCCAGGTAATTGAATTTCCTGAAGGGAGAGTCACACTTGATAGTGACCATGCATCAGCCGCAGCGGCACGGTATTTATTACCATCAGAATTAAAATCGTTTCTCTTATTGTAATAGTAAGGGCAATAAAAACCCCATACGTCCTTTTTTTCACAATAATACATCTGTGGATTCGGCCCTGATCCAAGACCTACCCAGGAACTATCCCATGCGTAGGGATTATTATCTGAATATTTGAATGTAACCGGCGATTTTGCATTACTCAATAAATCGTAAACCGTTATCTCTTTTAGCGTCAGACATGCCGCGCTCGGGTTTCCCGATATTGGAACGAACTCTCCGTTTGTATTTTTACTGAAGGAATGAAGTGAGTTTGGTCTCAAATAATAATCGGTAATAAATTCAATATTTTGCAAAGGTACATTCATAGCATTAAGAAGCGTTATATGATCCAGCACCTTTCTGTTTACTGGATCCGGTGTTCCGATTTTGCTGTTTATCTGTTGCGCAGCGGGTACACTGCGTGAATTTACGTGCCAATCCATATCCGCAAATTTAAAATATGCGACATCTTTCCTCCCATCGGCATAATGAAACTGTGCCTTTTGGTTGGGCGTAACAATACTATCGAGAAGTATTTCGCTGAACGCGCCCTCCTCTTCATCCCCTGTTGTCAATGAGATTGACGTCATGGATGCGTTTTTACTGACCTGCATGTTCTCCGTCAGAGGCCGTGCATTAGCGCTATTATATGAATAATGGAATTTCATCCATGCTCCACGCGATTCGGTATCCGTACAGCCTTCGAATAACACTTTTGTCAATACCCATTGAACCGGGCTCGGTTCCTGCTGCGCTTCAGTATGTTCGCTCGTAATATCTGTTGCGCCACTTTCACACTGTCCAAACACTTTATTATATGCCTTCATTGTAAGCGTTTTTTCAAAAAATAATTTTGTTCCGTCAGCCATCTGTATGGTAAAGATCTCGTTTTCGACATCATAATCGATTTTAGTCGTTGTCTTGTTCGCAACAGCACTTCCCCCGGTCTGTTTAAGCACGAAATGCCCCTTCTGGTTTTTGTCTCCAATCCATACGAGTTGTCCGCTGATAAAGGGCGTCGATACGAAATAAATATCGGGGAGATCATCCACCCCGCCTTTGAAACATCCACGCCCATGTCGAAAATCTTCAAAATTATATTTGGGTGTGTAGTTCCTTATATGCGATCCGCCACTGATAAAATTTCCGGATCCGAAGGCGATACGGGTTGCCGCCACTTGTCCCGTC
>CAZGVZ010000301.1:0-2318 GCA_964529145.1 uncultured Fibrobacteraceae bacterium
TCAGCATCCCGGGCGATGGTATCGTTTATTGATTCAGGACCGGGAATTCCGGATGAGGTGTTGCCACACATCTTTGAGCCGTTTTTTACCACCAAGCAGCATGGCGAAGGGATGGGCCTTGGTCTGGACATTTGTAAACGCATTATCGAAGCGCATAACGGCACCATTGAAGTGGAAACACAGCCGGGACGAACAGAAATCAGAATTCTTTTGCCAATAATTTGACTTCCTTTCGTGATTCACTAAAATTAGTGGTATGAATGATCCCAGAAAGGCGATTCTTTGCGTCGACGATGAAAAACTCATTCTCCTGAGTCTCATACGGGAACTCAGGAATTCCTTCGGAGATGATTATGTGTATGAAAAGGCAACCGACGCCTATCAGGCATATGAAGTAATTGACGAGCTGGCCAGTGAGGGGATCAAGCTCATCCTCATCATCTCGGACTGGCTCATGCCCGGTATCAAGGGTGACGAGTTTCTCGAAACCGTAAGACAACGGCATCCCGACATCAAGGCGATCATGATAACCGGTCAAGCCGACGAAACGGTGATCGCGAAACTCCTTGAAAGCGGGTGTGTTTCGGATGTGATCGAGAAACCCTGGAATCCGGAACGCCTCATAGAGGCAGTTAAAAAATGTTGTTGTGAAAAACAGGATGGGGCATGAGAAAGTACCACATACTTTGCGTTGATGATGAAACCATTGTTCTGCAGAGCCTCCGACGGGAACTCCTCCAGGATTTTTTTTTCAGTGATTTCTCGATTGATATCGCCGACTCCGGACTCAAGGCCCTTTCGCTCATGGACGAAATACTGTCGGAGGGCGATCTTGTCCCGGTCATTCTGTCTGATCAGCGCATGCCCGCCATGAACGGTGATACCTTTCTGGTTGAAGCCTTGAGCCGGAGTCCGGAATCCCTTTGCATACTTCTTACCGGATTTGCCGACTTGAAGGCGGTGGTTAATCTGGTGAACAACAATGCCCTCTACCGGTATCTTTCAAAACCCTGGGACCGGAACGATCTCATTTTGACTGTAAAGGAAGCGTTCAGGGCATGGAACAGGGAACGGATTATTGAGGAACAAAGTACCAAGATTGAACACATGACGATGGCGATGGTCGCGGCACTTGAAAGCGCGAATTTTTATTTTGATGAGGAAACCGGAAACCACATAAAACGAATATCACTTCTCTCCGAATACATTGCCCGCGCTGCCGGTCTGGATGAACATTTTGTAAAGGCGATAAAGATGTATTCGCCACTTCATGATATCGGCAAGGTTGGTGTTGAGAAAAATATTCTCCTGAAGCCGGGAAAACTCACGAAAGATGAATTTGAAGTGGTCAAGGAGCATGTGCGCATCGGATACCGTATCCTGGACAATAGTGCCATCGACCCCATTGCAAAGAATATCGTTTTGTATCATCACGAAAAATGGAGCGGTTCCGGATATCCGGAAGGTCTCGCGGGAGAGACCATTCCACTTGAAGCGCGTATTGTGTCCATTGCCGACGTATACGATGCGCTGGTGAGTGAACGGGTATACAAACCCGCCTTTCCGGTAGACGAAGCACTGGAAATTATCCGAAATGAACGCGGCGTGAGTTTTGATCCATTTCTCACGGACACCTTCCTTTCAGGGATGGAAAAGATGATTCCTTCGGGACAATTGCCCTTCGTTTTGGAGGAAGCATGATGAATACGTACAGACGTACTTTCCTGTCAGGAATATTGTTTCTGCTCATGTGTATATGGACTTCTCCGCTGTGGTCAGCGGAAGACGGAAAACCCGCACGAGATACGATCAGAATCGGAATTTTTTCTCTCCCGCCATTCATGATGATTACCGAAGAGAGTACTGCGGGTGGATCCTCTGTCGATTTCTGGCGGGAGTATATTGCGCCCCGTCTGGATGCAGATCTCGAAATATCCGGTCCGTATCCCATTCCCCGGTTGGAGATGATGCTGGAAAAAGGTGAAATAGACGTTATTGCCTATATAACAAAGATTCCCGAACGGGAATCGCGCTTTCTCTATCCATCGAATCCTCTTACCGGAATCTCTTCGTGTATTATTGTCCGTCGTGACAGTCCGCTCAAGACAATTGACGTTCAAGAGGATCTGTTCGACATGAAGATCGGTTTTATAACGAGTGCTTACATTCCGCCGTTTGTCAATCATGAAAGGATTGAGCTGGAGCTGGTTACGACAACCGATTTCAGGGAAATCAACCACCGAAAGCTCATGAACGGCCGGGTTGACGCCCTGCTGGATATCAACCATGTGTCATTGGTGTATGAAATGAACCATAAA
>CAZGVZ010000301.1:2328-5817 GCA_964529145.1 uncultured Fibrobacteraceae bacterium
GGATGTAGATCGTGTTTCCATATACAGCATTTTTTGCCGAAGCCCACGCGGCAGAAAACTTCGCGAGCAGTACGACGAGATCATGGAGACCCTGCCAGCTGGCGCATTTGACGGTATTACCCGTCGGTACCTCACGACAGAATAATTACAGTTTCCTCTGACCGTTTTCTTTGTATATTTACCGCATCGGGAGGTGAGCGATGAAAGAAAAACTCACGGATCTTCAGTATGCAGTAACCCGGCAATACGCGACCGAGCCGCCATTTCATAATGAATACTGGGACAACAAAAAAGCAGGACTCTATGTTGACCGTATTTCCGGCGTGCCCCTGTTCAGTTCTGAAGACAAATTCGATTCGGGCACCGGCTGGCCGAGTTTCATGAAACCCGTTTTTCCTGACTCCATACATGAAAGGTCCGACACAGGTGCAGGAATGGTCCGGACGGAAGTTTCTGCTTCGGTATCGGGTTCACACCTCGGACATGTATTCGATGACGGTCCGGGAAAAAACGGTTTGCGCTATTGCATCAATTCGGCCTCGCTCCGCTTTGTTCCCGAAGCGGAGCTTGAACGGGAAGGATATGCCCATTACCGTCCAGTCTCGGGTAACCGCTTCGCGCTTTTCGCGGCAGGCTGTTTTTGGGGTACTGAAGGCTATTTCCGCCAGCTAAACGGTGTGATAGATACCGATGTGGGGTATTCTGGCGGTACCAGTAAAAACCCGACCTATGATGAAGTTCTCCAGGGAGATAGCGGACACGCCGAAACACTCAGGATCGAGTATGATCCTGGTGTCATTTCATATGCCGATTTGCTCCGACATTTTTTCCGTATGCACGATCCCACCACACAGGATCGGCAGGGAAACGATAGGGGGTCTCAATACCGCTCTGCCGTGTTCATAACGACACCGGAGGAGAGAACGGAGGCGGGGAGCGTTCTTGCAGAACTCGAAGCAGCTGGCGCATGGGAAGACCCTGCGGTAACCGAAATACGCCAGGCAGGAGCTTTTTATCCGGCAGAACCGCATCATCAGGATTATCTGGATAAACATCCCGGCGGGTATTGTCATGTAGATCTTGCACTCGCACGCAGGCCGCTTGTTTAACATTGCGGGAATCATCAAAGCTTGTTATTATTGTAAAGAAAAGACAGGAGCATGCGTATGACTGTTAATATTGACTCAATCCTCGACAACATTGCAACGCTAAGTCTTGAAGATCAGGAATTCCTCGATGATATAATACGGAAGCGGATTATTGAGGGTAAAAGAAAAGCCATACTCAAAGAATATGAGGATGCGATGGAAGACCGTTGCAATGGAGCCATTTGTTCAGGAACTGTCAATGATCTGTTTGGTCATGCAGGAATGCGAGGGAACTCCCGATGAATTATTTGAAGAGCAGAAAACTGGAAAATTGGCTGGGACTGTTGGGGGTAGCGGGCTTTATCATATCGCTGTTCGCTAACTTTATCTCGCCGAAAGCCTTCCCGGGCTATGACTGGACTCGTCAGGCAATAAGCGATCTGTTTGCGCAGAATGCCCCCTCCCGTGAGCTCTGGACACAGTTTTCTACCGTTTCCAGCGCCTTCTCGCTCGTATTCGTTACGCTTACTTGCCTATACGTTCAAAACCGCCTGAACAGAACGCTACGAGTCGGTATATATCTCTTTGCCGCTTTGTCATGGATTAATGATATAGGGTACACTCTCTTCCCGCTCACGGAAAGCGGATACGCAGACACTTTTCAAGATTTCATACATACTTTTATGGTAACCCCTGCTGTCGTGATTTTATCCATTTCCTCGCTTATCGTGATCATGGTTGGTGGTTACAGAAATTGTAAATACCGGTCGATCGCCATATTTGCAACGATCAGCCTTTGCGGCTTGATTACCGGTGCAGTCGGTATAGGAGTCGCGCCTCTGGCTTACTTCGGCATCATGGAGCGACTCAGCGTGTTTTCAACGAGTGTATTTAACGTTGTTCTGGGATTTTACGTTTTTATCGGTTTCGATTTGGTGGAAAAAAACTTCAAACGGTTTCTGTCGATGGCACTATTGCCGGAGGTAATTAAAGAAGGACAGTGACAATTGTTATTATCAGAACTTTGTATTACAAAACGTAGAGTTCAGTGTGTTAACGGAGGTGGTAGTATGGCAGATCATGAATACAGGGTTGCTGAATATGACGCATTCGGACCATGGATTCTGGAAGTGACGGAGAGCCATCCTCTACCATCCCTGTTCATTCCGTATTATCGAGATGAGGGCGACAGCCTGATGA
This sequence comes from uncultured Fibrobacteraceae bacterium, assembly GCA_964529145.1. Lineage (GTDB taxonomy): Bacteria > Fibrobacterota > Chitinivibrionia > Chitinivibrionales > Chitinispirillaceae > JAFGNB01. The sequence goes on from CAZGVZ010000301.1 coordinate 4,617, forward strand.
AGATCAAGATACCCCGCAACATAGACCGAAGGGACGCCACAGCGGATATGGATCTTTACGATTATGTCATCGGTTTATACGAGAGCCATGCGTATGTTCTGGAGCGGATCGGTAGTGACGTGAAGGAAACGAATATTCCGTATTCTGAAATCGAGGGCATTGATAACTTCGTGGATCTCCTTTCAGGTACGTTAAGCATCTTCTATGGAGGCCGAACCTTTGTCATCCCGTATAACGCGGTATCGGAGCCAATCGTCAACGACATGATGAGGATCATTCGGGGTCGCTATATCGGGAAAACGTATCCGAAATGGGAAAGTCCTTATGACGATGCGATAAAGGAAATAAAGGAAGTTATTTTCGTCAATCTGCTGAGCAAGGCTCGGGTAAAAGACGAGGGATTCTCGATTGCCGTGGTTCAGCCATTAATCAATTTGAGAAACGTCTTGGGGACGATAGGGCAGTGCATCATACATACGCTTTTCGGGAAAAGAATGTTGGGATCCGTTCATCTGACGAACGGGCGCGAGGCGTTGATCCTGGGCAGGGGAAGGGCCTTCAAAACGCGGATTGATGTCGTATATAGCCGCTCGTACTGCTATATACCGCTCGAAAAACTTCGAGCGGTCGTCCTCGAGAGGGACGGATGCTACAACAACCTGCTGAAATTCTCCATAATAACCGGAAATCACTCATTTATGTATTATTTCGATGAAACAAACCAGGAAGCCAGGGATTATTGCGACAATCTTTATGCCATGATCAAGGGAGAAGGATGATGAGACAATATGCCTCCGTATTTCTGATTTGTCCGGTCAGTTACACGATCTGCGCTCAATTTCAGTTTCGTATGATTGACGGATAGTATTTAAAATGGTCGAAAATACTACTGTATTACTTGTGGCGATAGGGACACATGACGAAAGTATACTGACAGTATCATGCATGTTATCCGGGAGGTGTCATTATATGACCATTAAAAAACTCTTCGTAGAGAGCCGCGAGCTTCTGTATTACGACTGGATGCCCGAACGGTTTGATTCAATCATTCTGGCGATTCAGGGGCTCGGTGCCTGCGCTGACCGCTGGACCTGGCTTGCCGAATTTCTCTCGGCGAAGGGCATCGCTGTTGTAGCTCTCGAGCTCGACGGGTTCGGCGAGTCGCCCGGGATGCCGGGGTATGTGAAGAATTTTGATGTAT
>CAZGVZ010000302.1:0-1812 GCA_964529145.1 uncultured Fibrobacteraceae bacterium
GTGTGCCTGCCCGTCGTGACCCGTGGCCGCTTCGACCACGGGAAGGTAGCGGATGATGCAATAGAGGGCGCAGTTGAGCATGACTCCGGAGAAGACCGCCGAAACCGGAGTGGGAGCCTGACTGTGCGCGTCAGGAAGCCAGGTATGCATGGGAGCGAGTCCGGCTTTCGTTCCGAATCCTATTGTGATCAATATGAATGCGAAAAGGATGAGCTTCGGATCGATGAGTTCCGGGTGTTTTATGAGCTCCGTGAAAAGGTAAGGAGAACCGTCGTGAAATTTCTGCGCTGCCGCAATGGTCAAGGTGGTTCCCATGAACGCGAATACGATCCCCACTGAGCATACCAGGAGATATTTCCACATCGCCTCGATGGAAAGCGGTTCCGCATCCGAGAGGATCAGGAAGGCCGAGACGATGGTCGTGGCCTCGATCGCCACCCACATGAGTCCGACATTGTTGGAAAGCAGCACCAGGATCAGCATCGTCTGAAACGCGAGCCAGAGAAGCGCAAACCGCCGCAGGGAGCGAACGCTGAGGTGTCCGGATGCCAGTTCATGTCCGAAATATCCTGTTGCGTAGAAGGAGGTGATGAGGAAAACGGCAATGACGAGCAATATGTGAAAAAATGACAACGGGTCCAACAGAAGGTTGCCGCCGAGCATTGTGTAGCTTCCGGCGGAAAAGAGCCGCAGTGCGGGCGGGACAGTAGCGCACACTAACGCTATGGCGGAAATTGCCGGCACCCTAAGCAACCAGACGGGGCTTCGTACGGCAAGGCATGCGCCTGCGCCCAGGACGAGGGGAAACAGCGGTAAAACCGCCAGGAATTCCACGTAATTCATCGCGAAAGCCTTTCAAGCGGCCGGATACTGATGGTATTGTGCTTCGCATGCGCATGCTGCACTGTCATAACCATGATGAACACACCCGCGAGTATGTCGAGAAGAACACCGGCTTCGATGAAAAACGGTTGCGTTGCGGCAACCGAGATGCCGAGTATGAATCCCGCATTTTCAAATACCAGATATCCGACTATCTGACTCAGGAGATTAGGCCGCGCGATGATCAGGAAAAGTCCGGCGCAGGCGGTCGCGATTGCAGTGGATGCATGAAAAGGCGACACGGCCACCGAATAGAACGGAACCTTGCGCAGTACGAAAAAAGAGATCGCTGCCGTACAAATGCCATACATCACTGAAAGGGAATAACCGACGGTCGGCGAGAGTTCCCGGACGTTCCTGACGTTGCGTATGGCCCGGTAAAGGTATCCGGGAATCACCATTCCCTTGACCACGGCACCAAGCGCCATAATGACGATGGCGTGAACGGGTTCTGCCGGATTCGGCAGTAACAGCGGCAACACGCTCAGCAGGAAACCCTGCAGAGCCACCGCCTTTATCATTGCCCGCAGCCTGCTCGTCCCGAGAAGAAAAAGGTTGCAGACGACAATGGACAACGAAACCCAGGCCAGAAGATTGAAACCCATGCGGCTGCCTTGCTATCAAAGGATTCCTGTGGTATTGACGAAGAGGCCGAGCATGGTGATCACTCCCGCTCCCAGAAGCAGTTGCGGCACCTTGAGCAGCCGAGCGCGCGCGATCACGGACTCAACCGTCCCGACGAGCATGGCGATCGCGGTCATGACCAGGAACACGAGCGCGATATCGGCCCACAGGGATAAACCGATGGGCAGTACTATTCTGGCTACCATAAGCGCGAACAGCCAAAGCTTTATGGCGGCTGCGTATTCGAGAAGAGCGAGGTCCGGACCGCTGTTGTCGAGTATCATTACCTCATGGATCATCGTCAGC
>CAZGVZ010000302.1:1822-5804 GCA_964529145.1 uncultured Fibrobacteraceae bacterium
GCGTGGTCGGATCGTCGAATGGTATTCGGGCATTTTCCGCGAGGAGCACAATGAAGAGCGGAAGTGCCGAAAGGATGATGTTTATGGGATCGGATTGCGGGATCGAGAGCGCCGTTACCACGCTCGTCGTCTGCGCGGATCGCATGACGTTCAGCAGACAGAAAAAAGCTACCGGCTCCGCAAGGGCCGAAAAAAAAGCTTCCCTGCTTGCGCCCATGCCCTCGAAAGCCGAACCGGTGTCAAGAGCCGACAAAACGAGGAGGAACCGTGCCAATGCCAGCAGGTAGAGCAGAATTATCAGATCTCCGGTGAAGGCGACCGCCTTACCTTGTGCGGCGAACGGGACGAAAAAAGTCGATGCTGCCGTTGTCGAAAAGACGATCACGGGTGCGGCCCTGAACAGCCAGGAAGTCGACATGCTGTACACGGTTCCCTTGCGGAACAGACGGATGAGGTCGAGATACGGCTGAAACAACGGAGGCCCTTTACGTCCGGCAAAGAACGCTTTGGTCCTGGTCACGATCCCGGTAAAGAGCGGAGAAAGCGCGAGTGCCGCGGCTGGAGAAAGGAGGGTGAAAGCGATCGTGGAACCGTTCATAGAAAGAATTTCCAGGTGAGAAGACACACTACCGTAAGTGCGATATAAAGTATGTATTGACCCGTTTTACCGTTTTGAAACCAGTGTAACGAAGCGAACAGCCGCTCGCATCCCCTTAATAGCGGCGAATATACCCTGGAAAGAAACCAGTCCTCGACTCCGGAATGGAACGACCAATCGACCGAGGGGAAATATTCCCTGCTTATGGAAACGTGCTTGTGCGCCGCGAGCGGTTTCCCGAAATACTCGACGGCAGGCGATGCGAACGAAGAGGCGCTGTACTGCATCGAGGGATCGGGAGCGGCATACCCGCAATCCCAGGTACCCGTACGTGCCGAGTTCCCGGGCTTCCGGCTCTTAAACATCCTACACCCCGCAACGAGTGCTGTGACGCATAGCGTCCCCGACAGGATGAAGCTGGTCGTCTTCATCGTCGCAACCATAACGGACTGGTCGGCGGCAATGGCGCTTCCGGTGAGCAGCACCACAGGCCCTTCGAGCAAGGGTGCGATAAAAGGGCTTGCCATCCCTATTGCCGCGCAAAAAAAAGCCAGTACTCCCATCGAGGCCAGCATAGCCGCAGGAACATCGCCGGTTCCATTGCGCGCTCCATCGCTCCTTGGTTCGCCGAGAAAAACGATCCCCGTCACCTTGGCGAAGCATGCTGCGGCCAGACCGCCAATGAGCGCCAGCGAAAAGATGACGAATGAACTCAGCATCGCGCAAACGATATCCGAAGAAAGGACCGCGCCTTGTATGCTTCCGGTGTAAATGAGGATCTCACTGACGAATCCGTTGAAAAAGGGCAATCCGCTGATGGCGGTCGCGCCTATCATGAAAAAAATCGCGGTCGAAGGCATCTTTTTCATCAGGCCTCCCAACCGGTCGATCTCGCCGGTTCCTGTTTGCCGGATCACTGCGCCGGCACCGAGAAAAAGAAGACCTTTGAAAAGTGAATGGTTCAGCACGTGCAGTAACCCCCCGGCGAAACCAAGAAAGGCTACAGGACCGTTGTGAAAGCAGGTACCCGCCACGCCAAGTCCGATCCCTAAAAGAATGATACCGATATTTTCGACGCTGTGGAATGCCAGTAGTTTTTTTATCTCGTGCTGACCGATGGCGAAAAGCACTCCCATTATGCCTGAGATCGCGCCGATTCCTATGAGGAGAACTCCCCACCATAGCTGGTAAGGAGCGATGAAAGTCAATATGCGCAGGATTCCGTAGATTCCCATTTTGATCATCACTCCCGACATCATGGCGGAAACGTGGCTCGGCGCGGCGGGGTGCGCAAGCGGGAGCCAGATATGAAACGGGATGAATCCCGCCTTGAGTCCGAACGCCGCGACCGCGAGCAGAAACGCCGCACTCGCCTGCCTTGATGTCAGCTCGATATTTTTCCAGGAGGCGAACTCGAACGAACCGGCAAGAGAGGAGAGCAGAAAAAAAAGCGCCAATAGAAAGGCGGTACCGATATGGGCTGAAACAAAATAGACCCAGCCTGCCTTTATGGAATCCGGATTATCCGAATCGCTTATGACAAGAAAAAATGAGGCGGCGGACATCAACTCCCAGGCAAGGATGAAAAAGATGCCGTTGCGCGCGGAAAGCACCAGCGCCATTCCAGCGATCAGGCAACCGTAATGGAACCAGTGCGTCCGCGGGGCCGGATGCCGGGAGAAATAGCGGGAACCGTACAATGCGCTGCATGTGGTAAGCAAGAGCAGCGGCAGAAGGAAGAAGAGGCTCAGGGAATCGATACCGCATGAAAAACTCGCGAACGGCAGATGCCACAAACCACCGGCAGTCATCTCCGGAGTAAAACGGGCGGAAAAAAGAAAGGCGAGCGTGACCAGGGCACCGGCAGCGATGATCAGGGGAAGGGCTGTCCTGCGCAGGAACGTGTCAGGTCGGGGAATGGATCCCGCTGCCCCGGCCGCAACGATAATCGCGGAAAACAGGAAGAGAGGCCACATCGCATTCATACACTCCCTCCCGAAAGCGTCTCTTCGAACCGCGACAGGGTGCGCAGGATCAGGTCGGGACCCGAGGTTCTCGTGATCACCCGCCGCACCTCGGGCTTGTGTAGGGCGAAGGAGAGACGCGAAAGCAGATAGAGATGTGAGCGGATGTTATGGGTAATGATCGTGAAAACCGTATCGATCGGTTTGTCGTCCAATGCATTGAAATCCGCCGGATGCTCGAGAAAACAGAGCGACATGATTGGTCTGGTCACGTGCGAAATGATCGGATTCCGCACGTGCGGAATCGCGATTCCATTTCCGATGGCTGTGGTGCCGAGATTTTCCCGGGCAAGAAGCGCTTCGGCGATGAATTTCCGGTCCATATTCTCCGGAAAGTTCGTCACCTCGACCAGAGCCCGTATGACGCTTTCGGTATCGGTACCGGCAACGTTGAAATGAATTCCGCCGGTAGCGAGCACTTCGGGAAGAGAGGGCATCCGTTCCCCCCCGTCGCCTCTGTTGTCGTTGAAGATGTTCAATGCCACCGGAATTTTTTTTTGGGTCGCCCATTCGAGAAGTTCAACCCTGTTGAAGCGGTACTCCTCGCCTAATTTGTAAACGGGTATGTCGCCTTTTCTGATCCAGTCGTAAATTCTGTTTTCCGGCCGGGAGAGCAATCGTGAAACATCTTTAACGGTGAGCATGGCTGCTGTTTTTTTACGCAGTCACGAAAGAAAAACCGCGGCAATCGCCGGCGTTCCTTCCGGAAAGCGTTCGATCCTTATCCAAAAAAGGATTGAAATATATATCACCGCATATTCAGAAACAAAGGTCAATGAACGGCAAGCAGCGTCCCGGTCTGAAACATCCTTTCACCGTTATTCTTAAATGTTACGATGAAGATATCCATGGGCCTGACGGAAGGGTGTCGCCCCTTCAGGGCTGAAAATGCGACGTCGCATCTTTCCCCGCCTTCAGCCAGGGCCATTATGCCTTGCGCTTTCAGCGCGTCAAAGGCCGTTTAAACTCAAAGCTGACACACTCCGACCGGCACGGTCCCTTTACTTAGCCGTGCCGCCATCCCCCGCAGCCAGCTTGCCGACCATTTTGCGTTTCTTGAGGACGCGCGCCCCGTGAGGGCTTTTCTTCCTGATGAGTTCGCTTATATCTGTACCCGCGGGGTGTCCTCTATGCTTTCCTTTTTTCCAGGCTCTCACACCGGTCACATCATATACTACGCCATCGACCGCCACATAGGCGGGATTGCCGCCTATGCCATTGTACCTGGCGAGCTCCTCGATGGTGAAAAAACGCGTTTCCGGCGAAGAAACGGCTGAATCAGCCGTCTGCACGCCGGTTTCGGGTACACTGCCGGGATCTACCTGATCAGTGGAGGCGGCTTCACCCCCATTGAAAATGC
>CAZGVZ010000303.1:0-5794 GCA_964529145.1 uncultured Fibrobacteraceae bacterium
GGTGGATCCGATACTTGAACTCATACGAAGGGGACAGGTCATAGAACCGCTCTCACAGCTGTATAAGGATGAAGTACGAGAGCTGGGCGCCTCACTTGGGCTCCCTCACGACCTCATATGGCGTCATCCCTTTCCGGGTCCCGGTCTGGGCGTCCGTCTGCTCTGCAGCGACGGCGTACAGCTTCCGATACCCCCGAGCGACCGGGATCTCTTGAAGAAGATCGTCGAACCTGCCGGCTTCAGTGCTTCGATTCTTCCCCTGCGGAGTGTGGGGGTCCAGGGTGACGAAAGAACGTACGCTCATCCAGCTCTGATCGAGGGATCGCGTGACTGGAAAAAACTGGATGAGCTCTCCACGAGGGTCACCAATGCGGTACCTGCGGTAAACCGAGTCGTGTATCGCCTGACCGGTACCGCACCGGTTGAAGAATACAGGCTCGTGGAGGCGTACCTCACTACTGAGCGGCTCGATCGTTTGAGAGCTGTGGACGAAATCGTTACACTCACCTTGCGCGCATCGGGGGAGTATGACACCGTCTGGCAGATGCCGGTGGTGCTTTTGCCGCTCGTCGATGCGAATGGGAAAGCCTGCGTCGTATTACGTCCCATTGTATCACGCGAGGCTATGACCGCGAGATTTGTGCCGCTGCGCGATGAAACGATCGGAACGATCGTCCGCGAATTCGCATCGGTCGACGGAATCGGCGACCTGTTCTACGATATCACCCATAAACCGCCCGGCACCATAGAGTGGGAATGACGGCAGCCGGCGGTTTTTCCGCTCACATCCCCGCACCGTCTTCCTAGGGGCTGGTTATCACACCTTTTTTTGCCTGACATATCTTTTTGGAAAAAATCATTCTTTTGTGATTGGCGTCACATTCCGTTTCGCTATTTCGTTGTATCTTGTTACTTAGCGTCCGCACCGGGTTTTCGGGTTCGCCCGACTCCGGTGTATACGTCAGGTTGTAAGATCACAGGGCCGAATGGAAGCAATTGCTGGTTGCTTACCGGCGCCCCCGAGGGGGCGGTCATGTGCCGCCCCCGTACTTTTCACAGGAGTGAGGTATGGTTTACCTGCCGATCGCAGACGCTCAACCCGCCGCGACCATCGTCGAATGTGCGAAAGGAATCTATGCCGCCCTTGGAAGTGGACTGCAGGAATGGATGTACCGGTTTTCACTCGAGGCAAAAATGAGGAGCCGCAGTCTGGAATATTCGAGTCAGAGGGTGCTGGTGATCGGATTTCACGAGAGCTGCCGCTCCGCTCGAACGTTTCATCTCATCTTTTGCGACAATACAGTCGTGTATGTCGTCGTCGCAGGTACAATCGACGATGATCATCTGACAATGACCAGAAAATTTCAGACGGCGTTTGGCAAAAAAACGGGACTGCTGATCAATTTCGGTCCGACCAATCTGCAATACAAACTCATCTGCCGGGAAAGCGGGGATTGGACCGCAGTTAAATGGTATACGTCTCTCCCGGCCGGGCGATCGCGACAAACCCGCGCGGTTCCACGTGCCCCGCACCGAGATGGGTTCCGATGACCCGTGTCTCCTGATCCACCACCCCCGGAAGGTTTCGTAAAAGATCGTCGACACTCATATGAAAAACGCTGTTTCCGCCGCTGCCGCCTACATCGCAGAGCACTAGTTTCGGTTTTTTTAGAAATAGGGGAAGAAATCCGGCATCCCATTTGGTATCCGGCAGGTATTGGAGTTCAAAAATTGTGTCTTTGAAAAAACCGAATCCGTACGTTTCTTTCGGGTGTACCATTCTGCCGGTTTCCACACTGTAAGATCCTACCGTAAAACGGCTTCCCTCACCCACGGTTTCGAACCGGCAGTGTCGCTCTATGCAGTCGCACAACGGGTGCTCCCTGCTTATCGCCAGGATAGCCAGATCCATCACCACCTCCCTGGTATCCTTTGGTCCGACGATGCGGATTTTTTTCTCCGTGCCTGCATGTTGAAGAACGTTGTACAGAAAGAAGGGAAGTCCGAAAATGTGATCTCCGTGAGTATGGGAGATCAGAACTGTATCGATACGGTTTCGGTCTCGCTTCTGAGAGTAGAGAGACTGGAGGATATCCGGAGGTGATTCGACAAGAATATGGCCGTCGATAAGGAAGGAGTTGAACGGTATTCCCGGATTGTCGAATCCACCGGTTCCCAGTATGATAAGCTCCATATCGTCCACCCTCGTGAAAATGTGTCCGGCCGAAAAGACCCGTAGCTGTCCTGATTCAACGATCCTTTTTTTGGTAAGTGCGATGTGCAGCAAGACTGGTTCGCGTGTCACTGCCCCGCAGAGGCGTACAGAGGGTCCGCCGTCCCTTTTTTCGTGCCGGCTCTTCTTTATGGGCCGTCCATTTTTGGGAAGATGTCGGGCGCGGATGGACGCATGATGCGTTTCAGTGTTTGTACCGTCCCATGAGCTGCCCCTGCGCCTTGATGTGCCCATCCATCGCCTTGAGCAATGCCGTTTTATCCATTTTTTTCTCTGCTGTGAGCATCGAATCAAGCGCATACAATTTGAAATAGTAACGGTGTGTCCCGCTTGGAGGACAGGGACCGCCATACCCGGTTTTTCCGGAACTGTTAACTCCCTGCCGGGAGCCGTCGGGCAGGGTGCCGATTTTTGGAACGTTTTCGGAAAGAGAGGTAGCGCTCGATGGAATATTGTACACTACCCAATGAACCCAGGTGCCCGCGGGCGCATCAGGGTCATCGGCTATGAGGGCGAAAGCACTGGTGCCTTCGGGCATGCCGGACCATTGAAGCGGAGGCGAGATGTCGCTGCTGTCGCAGGTGTATTCGCGGGGAATCATCTCTCCCTCCCTGAATGCCGAACTGGTCAGTTTCATCTGCCCACCTCCGGTTGAAATAGTATCGGTCGTGACCTCGTTGCCTGCCGCTCCGGACAAGCTCACCGCACAACAGACGATAAAAAGGAGTCGAAACGGTCGTTTCAGCATGTCTCCACCTTGTTTGTTAAGGGTTTGGGAAGGAACCCCGTATCCCCCATGGCGGGCCCCTGTTTGTGTTTCGTCCGGCATGGGGGTCATTTAACGGCGTGACCCCTGCCCGCGATAGTGAGGATGTTGCAGGTGCACAGGCGCATATGCGTGCGGGCAGTGCCGCCCACGAAGAAAAAATACCTCCTCCCTTCATGCATGGACAACCGGATCAGGTCAATTTTTCCGGAAAGCGTCCGAATATTCGTATGTGAGGCGAAGATGAGTTTCTCAGGACCGCTTTCGATACGATTGTTCTTTAGGGTACCTTCTAGAATTCATTTTTTATTACGCCCGGCTGCAAAGGCCGCAGGCTTCGTTGCATTCGGCGGCCATATTTTACCTTAATCGGACGATTAAGGTTTAATAATATGACCATCTCATTCACCTCGCCCGCATCCTTTTCGCTCGGGCTCATTACAAAACTGAATATCTGGAGACGCCCTTAAATATTTTAAATCATATGGATCCTTCTTTTTTATTGCCTACCGCATCGGTCGATGAAGCGTCCGAATATTTTATCCGGAAGGTGCAGGAGGTAAACCCGAAGATACAATGCGATCTCATCGAGAAGGCGTTTCGTTTTTCCTGGGAGGCGCATCAGAACCAGATACGCAAATCGGGTGAACCGTTCCTGGCCCATCCGGTCGCGGTCGCCCTCATTCTCGCCGAGCAGCGGCTGGACGCGATCACCATCGCTGCCGGACTCCTGCATGACGTACTCGAGGACACTCCCATCACCCGGGAAATAATCGCGGAAAAGTTCGGAGAGGAGATCGCTCTGCTGGTGGACGGGGTCACAAAGATCAAGACTTTCCAGATGAAATCCCGGCAGGAACGTCAGGCGGAAACCTATCGCAAAATGCTGCTCTCCATGTCGAAGGATCTGCGGGTGATCATAATCAAATTCGCGGACCGGCTCCATAACCTGCGGACCCTGAAATACCTCAATCCGGAGCGTATCAAGGAAATCGCCGCCGAGACGCTCGACATCTATGCGCCTCTCGCCCATCGCCTCGGAATGGCTCGCATCAAATGGGAACTCGAGGACCTCGCGTTCAAGCACCTCGAATGGGATCAGTACAGGGATCTGGTCACAAAAGTGGTGGCGAGCCGCAGCGAGCGGGAAACGATAATCGACGGGTTCGTCTTTCCCCTCAGGGAGCGGCTGGAAGCCGAGCATATCGAGGCGACCATCGTAGGGCGGCCAAAACATTTTTACAGCATCTACCGTAAAATGCAGTCCCGCAACAAACCTTTCGAGGAGATATACGATCTTCTTGCGATCAGGGTGATCGTCGGCTCGGTCCGCGACTGCTATCATGTACTGGGCATCATACATTCGCTCTGGACACCCCTGCAGGACCGGTTCAAGGATTACATCAGTACGCCTAAATCGAATGGGTATCAGTCGCTGCACACGACCGTCTTTGGAGAAAAAGGTACAGTCGTCGAAATGCAGATCAGGACATGGGAGATGAACCAGGTAGCCGAGGACGGCATCGCGGCGCACTGGTTGTATAAAAGCGGTGAAACCACCATGAGCCGCGACGACTATGCTCTGGTGTGGCTCAAAAACCTTATCGACTGGCAGAAAGACCTCACCGATTCCGCAGAGTTCTTCGAGTTTTTCAAGATAGACCTCTTCCATGCGGAGATTTTCGTTTTTACGCCTAGGGGTGACCTGATTTCCCTCCCGAAAGGCGCCACGATTCTCGATTTCGCGTTCGCCGTGCATACGGACCTCGGATTGCACTGCATCGGCGCGAAGGTGGACGGCAAGATCGAGTCGATCAGCAAGGAGCTCAAGAGCGGACAAACCGTGGAGATCCTGCGGCTCAACTCGAAAAAACCCTCCATCGACTGGCTCCGGGAAGTCAAGACACCCAAGGCCAGGAGTGCCATCAAACGGTGGCTGAAAACCACCGGAAGACAGGAAAGCGTCGAACTCGGGAAAAAGATCATACAGGCCTCCTACCGCAGACTTCGTGCTACTTCGGCCTTCATCGATCACCTGCCGGGGCTCCTCAAGTACCTGGGCATGAACTCCGCGGAGCGCCTCTACGAACTCGTCGGAAACGGCGAAATGGCTATAAGTAAAGTGATGGATTACTTCCAGGTGTTCGGCGTGAAGAGGTCGGGACCATCCACCGTGGTGTCCCGCCTGGTCGATACCTTTACAGGGAGGAGCAATCCGGGAGTTCTCGTCGGAGGGAACGAGGACATCATGGTCCGGTTCGCAAAATGCTGCAATCCCATACCTGGGGACGAAATCATCGGATTCGTGACACGAGGCAGAGGAATCAGCGTCCATCGCGTCGACTGCCCCAACGTCGCTCTGTTCTCTGGTGACAGCGAGCGGAGAATCGAGGTTTCCTGGGAAAACGGCGAGCAGAAAAAATACACCGTAACCCTGGAGATAATCGGGTCGGACAGGACAGGGCTGCTGCAGGAGATCAGCAGGGTTTTCGCCGAATTCAAGGTCAACATTATAGAAGGCTCGATCAAAGCCAGCGGGCAGCATGCGAAAAGTACTTTCGTGATCGAAATTGCCCATCTGAACCAGCTCAAACCGATATTCAGAGGGATCCAGAAAATCAAAGGAATCGAGAATGTCAGCCGTGTGAAAGAGTATATTTCATCTGTTTGACCGTTTTCACACACGCTGTTCGGGAAGGTAGATTTATATGATACATCAACAGCTTGTGCTGTTCGGGTCGATCGGTTTCGGATGCGGTATAGGAACCGCCCTTACGGTCGTGCTCTTCATTCGA
>CAZGVZ010000304.1:0-3624 GCA_964529145.1 uncultured Fibrobacteraceae bacterium
GAATCGGGTTTCAGGAGCGCGTCTACGAGATAGCTACGGGTGAAATCGGCATGATCGTCGTAGATCCCGAAGTTGCCGTTGTATTTCCAGTAACTGTAGCTCCATCCCCTCGATTTCGCCTGTTTCGCGATGAAGGAGGTATACAGCACCCGTGAAATCGTGTCCGCGGTATCGAGCGCGCCGAATTCTCCCAGGAATACCGGAACCCCGTTTTTTTCGGACCAGGCGTCGACGAGGTCGAAATTCCTGACCACCATGGAGGTGTCACTGTGGTCGGCCCGCCAGCGTATGCCTTTCCACCCATCGCTCCCTTTGACCCACGAGGCGCCCTGATGTGTAAAAGGGTGGGGATCGTAGTAATGCACGGTCGCGATAAGGAAAGGGTCGTCGGGAAGATGGAGTTCCTGAAGCGCGTTGGCGCTGTTCCACCGCACAGGCCCGATAATGACGCTGCGGTACTGATTGGTCTCGCGCACGGCGTTCAGGGCCTGTCGCGCCAGAGAGTCCCAGAGAGCGACCGGTACGTTGTCCGTCGGTTCGTTACAGAGCTCGAAATAGAGTTCCGGACCGTATGCGGCGCAGCGCCGCGCGATCTGTTTCCAGAGCGCGACGAATACAGCGCCGTTTTTTTCAGGACTGCTCATCAGCTCCTCAAAGTGGTGGATATTGACAACCGTCTTCAGCCCATTACCGAGCGCCTGATCTATAGCCCAGAGTACCCGGAGAAAAAACGTTTCATCGATGGTCGTTGCCGTGGAGTCGGCGATATGCGCCGACCAGCGCACCGGGACGCGCACCGAAGAAAAGCCCAGCGATTTAATGTGTGAAAAGTAGGATTCCTTAAGGACCACTCCCCATGCTCCCTCCGAGGGCGCCTCGAGCGCGTTGCCGAGGTTCATGCAGGCGCCAAGTGCTCGATGTTGTTTCCCGATCTCCCAGACCGCTTCCGGAAGGTCTGCTGAGGATGGGGTGGAGCCGGGCGCCCTGGCCTCCGGCGGGGTACAGAGAAGGAGCTGCAGGAGCGGAATGAGCGCGCACAGGAGGCGCGTGTGCATGCATTTCGCGATGGAACGGCGCGTAACAGTCATGGTGTGCATCTGGATCTCCATGGGTAAGAAGTAGTCGGTTTACTCCGAAAAAAATAATATTTTCATCCTCCAGGTTCTTTCTTTCGCCTTGATCGGTCTTCCGGCCGTATGAGAGGAACACGGGAAACTGCGATGTATTCGAACGCTGGGGAAGCAGCGCCATATCTCCTCCTGTATCTTATCTTGTCGATGGGATGCGTGGAACCGCCGTGGAGCGATCCGGACGGTTATGGAACGGCTGTCGGACACGCGAGGTATGCGGAGTATACCGTCATCGACAGCCTGATAACGGCGAGTGACACGCTGGAGGGAAATTTCCCCCTGCGGATCAATCAATTTCACTTCGGTCTGGATACCGCTGCGTGGCGCGACGACACCGCCCGGGTGCTGCTCGCTCCTTTCTTTACGTATAGGGTGTCCGCGAACGGCGGCGAAAGCGGATTTGACGAGCTGCGGCTGTCCGCCACCTCCATCCTTCTTTGCGGAATGCGCTTTGATTATGATCTGGAAAGAGATGGCGCGCACTTCAGGATGGATCCGGCCGGTCCGGAAGAAATCTCGTTTTCGGGACAGGTAAGGAACGACACGCTGTACATTCCCTTTCTGGTCGAGACACACGATCGGATCGTATTCGCTTTTTCGGGAGTTCCGTCCATCGATTCCATCATCGAAAAAAGAAAAGAGGTATACAGGAGATCGAATTTCCGGTCCTATGCCGATTCACAGGACCCGATCACCCCTATAACTTCCGGCTACAGTGATGCCGTCAGATATACATGTGGTTTTCTGATATTTCCGTTCACGCCGGATGGTTCGTCGCCTTTTCGTTCGCGCATGGAATAACGCCTGGGATTCCGGAACCGATTAGGATCAAATTGAAAGAATGATGACCCGCGTCAGTTCCTGACATACAGCTTTTTCACCCTGATCTCCGCGATTTCGACGCATTCCGAAATGGTCTTTTCGATCCGAAGAAGCTGCACCGCTACCATGACGAGAAAAGCCGTGATGAGGGCGGAAAGCGCCGACAGGATGAATATGAACATCGTGTCTGACCCCTTTCAGAGCGGAGACGAGGGATTCATACGGGGAAAACGCAGTATTCCGGCCCTGCTGCGCCGGTATCCTGCCATGGCGATCATAGCCGCGTTATCGGTGCAGAGGTCCGCGGGAGGAATATGAACAGTGCCGGGAAACCGGCGCCTCAATTCTTCACGCAGGTGGTTGTTACAGGCAACTCCCCCCACCATCGCGATCCTGTGCACACCTGTGAGTTCCGCCGCTCGCACCGCTCTCCCGACAAGCGTATCCGCCACCGTCTGCTGGAAAGCGCTGCAGATGGCCGGACACTGTGAGGCGATCGAGCCTGGATCCAGGCCGGAAAGGCGATACTTGACCGCTGTTTTAAGTCCTGAAAAGCTGAAATGGAGTTCGCCCCGGGAACAGCGGGCAACCGGAAATGCCGGGCGTTCCCTGGTCGAACCGGTGAATCGCGCTGCTTCGGATTCTATGCGCCTTCCAGCGGGGTAGGGGAAGCCCAGCATTTTTCCTACTTTGTCGAATGCTTCCCCCGCGGCGTCGTCGATGGTTTCACCGAGGAGCTCATATTCTCCGAAATTGCCGACAAGGTAGAGTGAGGTGTGCCCGCCCGAGACGATGAGCGCCAGAAAAGGGAATGTGATGGGCGGCTCCTCGAAAAAAACCGCGCAGACGTGTCCTTCGAGATGATTTATCCCCGAAACCGGGATGCCGTACGCGGAATGCAAGCCGAGGGCAAAACTGATCCCCACAAGGAGCGCGCCCGCAAGACCCGGGCGATCGGTCACGGCGATAAGATCGATGTCCGCAGGAGTTAATGAACTCCTGGAGAGTACGGCCCCGGCAAGGCGATCGATTTTTTCCAGGTGGCTCCGGGACGCGAGTTCAGGAACTACCCCTCCGAATTCCGCATGTTCGATCTGAGTGTAGGTACTGTTCGCCAGTATCGTTTCATCTTCGAGAATCGCAACGGACGTTTCGTCGCAGGAACTCTCGATTCCTAATGTAATCATAAAGACCTGTTTTTCACCAGGGACAGCAACAAGGGCTTTTTCACGAGTAGTGCGACGAGCTCTTCGTCGCAATTGACCAACTCGAGAGTCCCTCCCTGGCCGGCAATAAGATAATTGATTCGTTCAAGATATTCCATCTCCTTTTCGTAGATGAAATCGATGGAGGCAAGGTCGACGATGATTTCAGGGGTGGGTCTCGTCCTGAGGATCTCACTGATTTTTTTCCATAAAGCAGTAAAATCCGCGTCCTTGGATGTTTCGGAATAGAGCCTGAGCACCGTTGGATTCTCTTTCGGAGAGATTACCGGTCCGGTAACGGCATATTCCGCTTTCTCCTCCGTTTGTTTCCCGGCGGGTTCACCAGGGCAGGTGATCTGCGGATTTTCGGGCTTTACGATCCGGGTGGAACCGGCCTGGAGTCCGGTTGCCGCATGCCTGTCGCCCATTCCTTCCGAAAGAGCGTCATAGCGATCGGGCTCCGGATC
>CAZGVZ010000304.1:3634-5792 GCA_964529145.1 uncultured Fibrobacteraceae bacterium
ATTTCTTCAGCTGCCGTTGCCTGGGAGGCGCAGGGCAAATGTTCGGATCTTTCGAAATGGCCGCCCACGTTTCGCACGATCTGGATAGTTTGTTCGTTCAAGGCAACAGGTGGCGTGGGAGACGGGGCGATAGGTTCCGAGGTCTCGATTACCGACGCGCTGCCTGCCGGCTGGATATTTCCGGCCTGGCGCTCCTTTTTGAAGGTATCGAATTCAAGGGATTTCTTCTCTATCTCCCTTTCGATAAGCACCGATTTTGATGCAATGGAGGCCAGGAATATCCAATCGACGATCGAGAGAACGATCGAGACCGTCATGACGGCGATGATGCTTATGATCAGTATGTCAAGATTAGGCATACGTACGGGATATCTTCCTTTGATGATTCTTCGAAAAATCCGGTCCGCGCTTACGTTCCGTTGCCTTTTATGTGTGCCTTGCGTGCATCCGGCATTGACGTTATATCCCGCAGCGGAGATGCGGGTCTGCGTGTCTCCACTGACTCCCTTACCGCGGATCTCCTTTTGTCCAGCATCGGGTGCACGATCCGAAGCAGCGCACCCGTTCATTATATCATTTCCGCAGCCCGTCTGGCGAGATGTCAGTTTCGACCGTACGGCAGAGATGCGCGGCCGCGCGTCTCTACACCCTTCCCAGGTGAACAACGTAGGTTGTATATTCCCGTATCGTGCACCGGGCAGGGGTGCGTTTCTCGATGAGAGATGTTAGATAAGGACCTCGTTTTGAATAGATACTCCATTCTTGTCGTTGACGATGATGAACAGGTATGCCGTATTCTCTCGGACCTCTTCACGCAAAAACAGTACGTCACCAGAGTGGCCGGAAACGGAAGGGCCGCGTTGGAACTCATTTCCGAATCCGCCCCCGATCTGGTCGTTTCGGATATCCAGATGCCTTTCATGGACGGTTTCGAGTTGTTGAGCGTTCTGAAAAAAGATTATCCGGGCATCAAACACATCATGATGACGAGTTACGACATCGATCAGTACATCAAACTCATCCGGAAACATAATGTGGGTAATATTCTCGCGAAGGGGTGCGATTTCAACCTGGTTGAAATCGTACGTTCGTTCGATACTCACGGGAGACATTTTCGGGCTGGAGCGCTATTTCAACGGAGTCGAGCTCCGGAAAATCGAGGCCCGAAGCTATGCAGAAGCCAAAGAAGCATATCGAACCATAACGGAGAGTTTTCCGGATAAAAAAAATTTTTTTCTGGAACTCGCCATCGATGAATTGATATCAAATGCGATTTTTCACGGAATCCTTCAGCTGTCGAACCTCTCCCGCGAGCATTGGAACGAGATGATGCACACTGCGCTGCAATGCCCGGTGAAGGTGAACTGGTGTTCCGACCATGAAAAGATCGGGATATCCGTAGAAGATCCTAGCGGAAACCTGAAAAAAACGGATGTGCTGAAATGGCTCGATTATCATCGCAGGTCCGGAGATGCAAACGAGCATGGGAGGGGCTTTTTTCTTGTCAGGAGATTGATCGACCGGTTGATCATCAATATCGAGCCCAACAGGCGGACCGAGTGCATTATCATCCAACATTTCAGACGGGCAAAGAACGACTACCACAAGCCGCTGCTTATTCATGAAGTATAGGTTGTGCTTGATTCGGTAATAATTACCGAATTACGGCATCTCAATAGTCGTCCGTAAATAGAAAAAACGGTATTGGTTCATTTTCACCGTTTTCTATTATGTTTTTTCAAGGTGCCTTCTTCTTCCTGAATGGCACAAAAATCGCTTTAACTTTTCACCTTATGGCCACGATGTTTCACGTATTAGTTATTGATGATGATGCAAATCTGCGTGAAAATCTACGAAGAAACCTTATTCGCTTAGGGTGTGACGTCACTATTGCCGACACTGCCGAATACGGCATGGAACGTCTTCGCAGCGGGAAGTTCGATGCCGTATTCGCTGCACTCTGTGTTCGCGATATAGGGGGAAGAAGCATCGCCCGCTGGGTAAAAAGCCAGTTGAACGGAACAAAATTTTTCATCGTAACCAGTTGGAAAGGCGATCTGGAACCCAATCTATTGAAACTTGATGGCATCCATGACGTGATCCATAAACCGGTCAATTTTTGCGAAATACGTGATAAGGTCCTCGAGCATCTGGGTTG
>CAZGVZ010000305.1:0-5791 GCA_964529145.1 uncultured Fibrobacteraceae bacterium
CGGGTCATGTGATCATAGGAAAGGGTATCATGGGAAAAGGGGATACGCTGATCTCCGGAAAAAAGGGTGTCTCTTTAAGTTTCGCCCAGAATGCCCATATCACCACAGAAGGTATGTTGCGGCTGGAAAAATATCTGCTGCACTGCACCGTGGTCTGCGAATCCCTTGAAGGACATGAAGGGCACAGCAGCATCATTGGAGGAGAGATAAAGGCCGAAAAATCGGTTTCAGTGAAACATGTAGGCAGTGACAAGGGCGTGGCCACTAAAATCGTCCTCTTCGACCGGGGGCGGACGGTCCTCAACGACAAGATTCACGAACTCATCGATTTGAAAGGCAAACTCGCGGCCGAAATGGAGAAGATCGAGCGTCAGCTGAAGACCAAGGCGTCCCTGGTGAAAAGGATGGGAGAGGAAGAGGTGAGCGATCGCCAGCGTGAAGAGGTGAAAAAATGGGTGGAAGCCTACAACGGCATCAGGAAAAAAATCGGGTATGTCGAAGAGAAGACGGAAGAGCTGAAAACCCTGCTTAAAGCTCCGGTCAAATCTGACGGCTGCGTAAGGATTCACGGCAACTGTCTGCCCGGAACAGTGTTCAGTTTTTATGATGTTTCCTTTCCGGTGAATGTCCCGTATCTGAATAAAAAATACAGTCTCCAGAACCAGACCATCGCGATCGAAGGATGACCTATATGAGCGACAAGCACGAGCTTACTATCGAGGACCGCTCCGGATACCTCTGGATCACTTTACCCGATGCAATCACGATGTACGACAACAAGGAAATCGAACTGAAGATCGGCAACAGCCTGCGAGACAGGAAAGATCACGTGGTGCTCGATTTCTCGCATACCCGTGCGGTATACAGTTCGGGCCTGGGACTGATGATCAGGATCCGCCGCTTCGTGACGGAGCGGGGGGGGACGCTTAGTCTCGTCAATGTGTCCGAACCGATCGGAAAGATGTTTTCGGCTCTCAACATCGATAAGGTCTTCAATATCTTCACTACGGACGTGGAATTCGAGATTACACGTGAGGATTTCCTGAAAAAGAAAGGTCCTGAAAACGGACCGGGTTTCCTTTTCGTTTCCAGAGTCGAACGGAACACCTGTTACATCCACGTATCCGGCGAGATGACCGCGGCGTTCGATCTTTCCCAATGCAGTAAACTGCTTCCCGCTGAAAACGTGAGATGCTATCTGTTCGACTTTTCCGCGCTCGAGATAGTGGACGGCACGGGAGCCGAAGCGTTGCGCGGACTGACAGGCAGGATAACGAGGGAGGGAGGTGTATGTCGCGCCTACGGTGCATCCGAATTGAAAAGGGAAATGTTGACGATCCTGGGCGCCGAGCGCGATCTGTCGTTCTATCCGGACGAAGAGAGCGCCTTTACCGGAACGGGCGAGATCAAGTGAACCCGCAAGGATTGGCGGGAAAATTACGCGACTACTCGAGAATTCGGGGGTACGATATTCAGCTTCCGGAACAATGAAATCTGCGAAAAGATCTTGACCTGAATCGCTTGCCGGGCCTCATATACTTTCATTACTTTCTAGGGGTTCGGGCGGGCCATGAAGATCGACAAAGGATTCCTGTAAGGATATGCACTGCATTTATAAATGTAAGTTATGCAATATCAAAGAAATATTGCGCAAGGCAACTCCAGCCCTCAAATATTTTGCTAATTTGTAAAATTATGCTTTTCTTTCCGCTAAAACAGCGCGTATATTACTCCTGTCACATATCTTCCGTATAACGCAACAGATCGCCCGTTCTTTCAGTGCATGTCAATGGATGAATTCGAGGTGCAAAAGCATATACTACCTTATCGGACAATCCCTTTACGCGATCTGCTTCGCGGACAGCGGCATTACGGGATCATAACTACCGCGACTTTTTAAAAGCCGGGATTTCTGCTGAGAGAACCGATGTTATTCTTCAGACTATTCGTGAGAATAATACCGGGAAACGTGATCGGAATTATTCCGGAATGTGGGTGATCGGGGACGTTGCGTTTCAAAAGCTGGTCCATGAAAAGGCCCAGAAAACCGCGTAACACTGGCGCGGTACAAGCGTGAGGGTATATCGCTTGAAGAAGTATCGAGAGCACTCGCGGTGAAAATGAGGATTGATGGCACGCGGATGCTCTATCCTTCGAAGAAGACGGTTTATGCTGATGCACGAAAAATATTTTGTTGTCTTGCACGTGCTGCCGGTTTTCCTACTCTCGAGATAGGTAACTTTTTGGGAATTCAGCAGGCTGCAGTAACGAATGCTGCCCGTAAAGGTGCTCCATTGGCAGAAAAACTCTCGATAAAAATTGGTGGAGAAGATGCGATAATGTAATGTTTGACACCGTCCCCTGTTCTTCCCCTGTTCTACTATCCCCGCGAGGTCACCTTGCCGCCAGATACTTGCAATGGGAGCGAGATGATGATCCGGTTTATTTTCCCGGTCATGAAAAACTGGTCGGCATAGTCGAGCACAACGCTCGACAGCCGGGCATCCGGACCGATCTTGTAGATGAGTGTAAACGGTTCCTCCCGGGATTTCCCTCGGGAATCCACCGCTTTGAGGGGAATCTTGGGCAGCCCGACACTCAACGGTTTGAGATATTCTCCTTTTTCAGGATCTATGTGATATACCCAGTTGCGCACGTTGAAAAGGCGGTCGTCCTTCATCCTGTTCCTCACAACACCCTGAACTTTCATGAAGCCCGATTCGTTGTCGTAAATCGCCGATTCGAGCCGTATATCGACCTTATGGGTGACATTGTCGCAATCCATGAATGTGATGGTCTTTCCTTCCGCGGGATTGGAAGGACCGGAGCACCCCCACATCGCGAAAACCGCCGGAAGAAGGGCGGACAGGACGGTCGCAGTGAACATGTTCATCCGAGACTCCTTTAAAAATTATTGGACGGCTTTTGCCAGTTTGCCGCTATTCCGTGCAACTCACGCCTGTACTTTTCTATTAATAATCGGATGCGGCGAAACGTTATTTCAAAAAAAACGTCAGGTGCGGATTTCTTCTGTCTTAAGAGCCGATGTGACCATCGTTCCGGTAAAAATGAAAATAAATCGCCCCTTGTGCGCAGTCAACCGGCTTCCGGAGCTGGTTCGCTTCACTCCCGTACGATTGTGCACCTGTCCTGAGGGTCCGGGGGGAGAATCACCTCACCTTTTTGGTATGTTCTCTTCGAGATATGGCGATAATGAAAAACTTGAAATCGGCTCGTTTCCATCCCCCGCATTCGCGCTCCACCCTGCGGAAACAACTTCACATAAAATTCGTAATTGATTGTTCCGCAAACGCTTACAAGGTATTACCAAAGCAACTTTCAAAAAGGTAGAAGGCGCATCTTGCCTGCATGGAGGACACTTCGGGCTCGGCCTGAGCGCGGGTGAGCAGTGCTACCCGTATATGTTCGTTCTCTTCATGATTTCCAGTCGATCGTTGATGAAAAGAGTCGAACTCCTGCGCCGGGAGAGAAATCACCGCCCCGAAAAAATGGACCGCCTCATCGGAAGCGCCCGCTGAACTGTACAGCGGCTTCCCGGACAACGGCCGAAGCTCCCGGATACCGATGCGCAATCCGGTCTCTTCGAACAGTTCCCTGACTGCGACTTCCGCAGGGTCTTCGTCAGGGTGATCGATCATTCCCGCGGGAAATTCGAGGCTCAACTCCCCATGGCCTATACGACGCTGACGGACCATGAGGAACCGTCCCTCTCCGGTGCAGGCGTTTATCAGAAACGGAACCACCACGACCGCGTGACCGCGGATAAACGCGATATTCGGCAGCGGGTATCCCTCGGGCGCGTACACCTCCACGTCGAGGAGTGAAAAAAGCGGATCGCCGTTCTTCTTGTCAATGGAGCACTTGTCAATTATTCTCTCTACTCTGCAGCCTGAGGCGAGGATCGCGTTTTTCCATCGTTCGATCTTGAACCGGGCAGCCCGCTTTTTCATGCCGGTACTCCATTTCTTTTTTGTGGAAATGGCAGGTATACGGGAGACGTGATATGGGGATCGCCGCATACCCCCGGATCAGGGTATCACTTTACTTACCGGATACTCGACGATTCCCGAAGCTCCCGATCTTTTCAGCCTGGGGATGATGTGTTTGGTCTCCTGGAAAGGCAGTATGGTTTCCACCGCGTACCAACCCTGCTCATAAAGGTGGGAGATCGTAGGATTATGAAGCGCCGGAAGCACCTTGATTACCGATGCGAGATCCTTCTGCTGAACATTGCATTTGAGACCCACGAATTTTTCGGCATCGAGCGTTCCCTGAAGGAGCATGGTCATGTTTTCGAGCTTGTCGTGTTTGCCTTTGTTTTTCCAGGCCTCTTTGTTTGCGACAAGAACCGTGCAGGTCTCCATGATCGTGTCTATGATACGCAGTCTGTTGGCTCGAAGGGAGGAACCGGTTTCGGTGATGTCAACGATCGCATCCGCCAGGCGGGGTGGTTTGACTTCAGTCGCACCCCAGGAGAATTCGACATCTACCTTTATCTTCAATCTTCCGAAATACCTTCGGGTCGTGGCTACCAGCTCGGTCGCTATGCGTCCGCCCTCGAGATCACGGGGTTTCCGGAACCTTGAATCTTCAGGTACGGCGAGCACCCATCTGCATTTTTGCCGTGTATTCTTGCTGTAATGCAGCTCAGTGACCTCGACCACCTTTGAGTTGTTTTCCGCGACCCAGTCCTGTCCGGTGATGCCCGCGTCGAGAATGCCCTGCTCCACGTACCGGGGAATCTCCTGCGGGCGCATCACGATCAGATCGAGTTCCGGATCGTCACAGGTGGGGTAGTAGGACCGTTCGCTTTTGCCGATATGTATGCCCGTTTTCCGGAAGAGCTCGATCGTCGAACTCTCCAGACTCCCTTTCGGTAACCCCAACGAAATCTTCATATGCAGACTGTTCCTCAGAGGTGGATACGTTTCTCCCGCATTCCGGCCAACAGGAGTGGTACTGTTTGACGTTCACAGGAAAGGCGACGCGATCGTTCCTCATCGTGTCGCGAACTGTTCCCTGAAAGCGCTTGTCAACGCGGGAACGATTTCCAGCAGATCGCCGACTATTCCCAGATCTGCGATCTGAAAAATATCGGCTTCGGGATCCCTGTTGATCGCGATGATGAAATCGGATGATTGCATTCCCGCCATATGCTGAACCGATCCGCTGATCCCGCAAGCGATATAGAGTTTGGGACAGACGGTTTTTCCGGTTTGTCCGACCTGATGGGAGTAGGGGATCCACCCTGAGTCCACTGCCGCCCGGCTCGCTCCAACAGCTCCACCCAGGACTTCAGCCAGATTCCTCAGGAGTGCGAAATTCTCCGGTTTCGTTACTCCGCGCCCTCCCGAAACGATGATATCGGCTTCGGTGATATTGACGGTAGTCTCGATTTCCTTTACGATGTCGATGATTCTGGTACGCTCATACACCATGCCGGAGCTGATTTTGTTGACTATCACCTCTCCTTTACGTCCTTCGTCGCGTACCGCGGGTTTCATCACTTTATGACGTACTGTGGCGATTTGCGGCCGGTGATGGGGGCAGATGATCGTTGCCATCAAATTGCCTCCGAAGGCGGGACGCGTACCGAGCAACAACCTGCGTTCGGTATCCACCTCGAGTTTTGTGCAATCCGCGGTAAGTCCTCCGTATACCTTTGCGGCCACTTTCGGGATGAACGATCTTCCTATCGCCGTCGCTCCGGCGAGCAGTATGGAGGGCTTTTCGTTCTTGACGAAATCAGCGAGAAGGTTCGCGTACGTAT
>CAZGVZ010000306.1:0-917 GCA_964529145.1 uncultured Fibrobacteraceae bacterium
TACTGAACAATAGGTATTTCGTAAATCCGGTATTCCCCGTATAGTAAAAGCATCATTATCGCAGTATAGCTTGTTTTCGTCGGAGGCGCCGATATCTGCGTCGCAAACAGCATTATCATAAAATAAAAAATATTTTCCTTTTACACCTCCTCCCATACCAACGATTATAACGAAGTGTTCAGTCGTCATATCATCATTTGAAACCTTATCGCCATCATCCACACCCGCCATAACCGGTATTCCGGATTTGATTGTTTTTTTAAGGTATTCCACCGCCGGCTCGAACTGATCTCTCTGGACGCCTTTTTTCATACCAGCGACATCCTGTTCCAGATAGAGCTGGTATATGTTGTCATTCAACTCCTTTTCCCCATTCCATCTTTTATTCCACCGCTCAGCCTTTACCCAATGACCTATCTGACGCAGCTGCTCCAGAGCATAGTCATAGCAGTTCATCTTCACTCCGGGATGGCCCCATCCGATAAATTTGCTTTTCGGAATTACTGCCGGAACGGTATACCAATCGGTTAGCACAGTATGATTGAACCTGACCTTGATCCTGCCACAATGGATTTTCGACAATTCGCCTTCGTTATTGTCTTTATCGTCATACGCATAAAAATCGAGGTAAAACTCAATGTCTCCTTTTTTTTCTATGCGCAATTCCATTTCGAAACTGGATCCTATGGCGGTCTCAAACGAGCGTTTCGTGCTAACGATTTCCGGGTCTGAAATGGACGGTTCTGCGGTGATAATGCCCTTGTTGTCGGAACTTTTTTCGAACCCTTTTCGTACGATCAATGGAATGAGGACACTTCTGTTTTCAGTCTCAAGTACTACCGGAGTAATCGTACGCAACTTTTCATCGATGTATTCAGAAAGTGTTACGTCAGCTTCATCTGCGGACAGGAACCCGG
>CAZGVZ010000306.1:927-2852 GCA_964529145.1 uncultured Fibrobacteraceae bacterium
CCTTGTCCATTTCCACAATGGGAATGAATTCATCTGCCATAAGCGGCTGAAAATTGAAAAAAACTGATGTTTGTCCCGAAATTCGAATAATTGACATCACTTCTGCCCCTTTGCACGGGTTACCAGTTCAATTCTCATCATATCTGCGGTAACCTCAATACGTTCAAGCCAGTCATTACTGCAAATTTTCCCTTTATATTCAAAATCGATTGTGCTGTCCGATAGATCAATATCGACCATTTTTCCTCTCATATTTCTTGATGCCATTACCAGATACACCTTTCGATCCTTTGCCATTTGATCAATTCTTTCACCCTTTTCATCTTCAAAATGCACACTTATAAACTTCGGGATTAACTGAGTATCTGAAGGCAAAGTAATACTCTCGCTTCTAAACACTGCGCCAGTAGCCTGGTTTTCTATCGTCACAAAATATTCTACCGAAGGTTCTTCTTTGCTGTATTTTTCCGGTTTCTTCAGTTTGAATTCCGTACTCCAGCTGCCATCGTTAACCAGTCGCCCTTCATTGGTCAAACGCATGTCTTCGGTTTTGCCGTTATACACTGCGAAAAGCTTCGCATAAACCTTATTCTCTTTGTTGTCGGGCTTCCGGTTGGATTCGAACGTGAATGTTACCGTTGCCTTCGCATCGAACTGAAAACCGTCATTCGGTTCTTCAAATGTTCCGGCGGTAAATTTGAGTTTGAGGGGTTCAACGAGAGGCATCTCCGTAGGGTCTTCCGTCGCCTCCGTTTCTTCGAAGAAATCTTTTTGATCAAATTCCCCGAAAGCCTCATTCCAGATATCCGTATAGGTAAGGTGGCCTGTGGGGTAAAGCCAGGTAATCTTCTGGTACATGAGCTGAACTTTTTCAAGGTGGCCGTATCGTTCGAAGATGCTGTCCTTAACATCGGGCATTAGATAGGTGATACTGTGGAGCCGGACATGTTCGAGGGTCATCCGGAAATACTCTTCAGTTCTCCCCCTCTTTTTATTATACTGGAACCATCTGATCTCGACCTTTTGCAGAAATGTGCCGTTTGCGAGATAATTCATGAGAGGAATGCTCATTTTGTCGAGCTGTTTTACAATGGTCAGCGGTTCATGCCTGCGGACGAAATCGACTCCATAGAGCAGTGCGTAAAAGTAATCCTTTTGGATGGTGTAGACGCAGTGCCGAAACTCTTCGCCGTAGCAGCCGCTAAGATCGGAAACCTCCGGGTCGGAAACGGTAACCGGGCCGGGAAGGGGTTTGCCGTCCGGACCGTAGAAGATGATGAGGGGAGAGAGGGGCATGCGTAGGTTCCCATCGGTTGAGCAGGATACGTGAAGAGGTCATCCGATGGTAATATACCAATTACGACATGTATCCGATGTGACGGCCGTCACATTTAAGGGTGGGGTTTCAGAATTCCAATACCTGGAGAGTATGGCTACCGCATCCGGGTGGAGTCAGAAGGTGATTTTGAAACCACTTTTAATTCAGTGCAGATTCTTTGATACATAGCGGACAAGGAATCCTTGAAAATTACAGCGTCTGTCATAAAAACAAACACCGTTTTCCCGATCCGAAACCCCTTAGGAAAGCTTTTATAAAACAGTGGGCGCTTTCTCGGCGGTTCCAAATCGATATTATCAACCTTTTTTTGTGCGTGGAGAGAGTCATTAAACGTATAGACATACATTGAAAATCTGAAGTATACATTCTTATACCCGACAAGGGGTTTCCTGCTCTTGAAGGAATACCATTTGATTTCTTTAGTAGAAAACGTTGAATCTTCCCCCTTGCCGGCTTCAATTCCAGAGCTATCTTTCAGGATATATTCAGAATTAATGAATGTAATTACTTGATTGGTAAAACTGGCTTTTTGCTCATTGTTTGGAAAATGGATTGTTTCGATACAACTTGAACGTAAGGCATTATA
>CAZGVZ010000306.1:2864-5765 GCA_964529145.1 uncultured Fibrobacteraceae bacterium
TTTCAAATAGTACCGCATTGGTTTTTGCTATCACGACATTGCTCCCGCATAAGAAAAATCTTCGTAACGGCCAGGTTTTGTTTTCCTCAGGCAATAAAAAAGGCGGTTTTCTATTCATGTCGGAAAACCTTATTCTTGATTTGATGGTGTCGTCGTAGGAATAGACCTCGATATTGAATCGCACATAATGACCTTTATACATTTTCATCGGTTTTTTGGATTTAAAAGAAAACGATCGGATGCATCTTGTAGAATAGAGCGAATCTTCCCATCGGCTAATTCTCAAATTTCCGCTGTCACTTACAGAATATCCCAGTGATTGTGACTTCTCACGAATTGCCGTACACAGGGAATTTCCATAAGAGCAGGTCCATGACATACATTCAATAACAACAAATAAATACAGTGTTTTCAAGTCCAGTTTCCCTGTGGAATGTGAATAATTCCACTTAGCCAAGCCCAGTCAGTCTGAAAGTTTGTTTTATCATAAAGATGTATAGAATCGCAACCTTCATCCCAATGGACCTCATAAACTTCTCCATCAATCAATAATGCGGTATGCATTCCACCCCGTACATTGATGAAACCAAAGGGGACAGATGTTAATTTCCCAATTTTGGATGAGTCCTGTATTGTTTTTTCTGTTACAGGTGTACCATCGTAATAAAAATCTATTGGGCGGTAATCAACTACCAAATCATAGACACGAAGCCCGTAGTACAGTCTTTTCTGTTTTGCTATTAGAAATGAATACGGATGTTCTTTCCAATCAATTTCAGGATGGCTTTTATCAAAGGGGTTTTTCGTATCCGGATTATAGTAGATACCTATCCACCCGGCCCTTTCCAAACCTTTAGCAAGAGTTGTTCCTTTGCCTTTGGTTAAACTTTTAAGAATCATCTTCCAATCATTGCTGGCCATCGTCTTTTCATGACCGAACTTCCCGGCTTCAAGGAGATACCCGATACAACTCATTACTTTGAGATCATATAATTTTTTTTGAGTATTGAAAATCGATGCGTTGGGTGGTGCATATTTCGAACCGTAATGCCCGCACTTCCCGAGAAGAAAAAATATAGCAAAATCAAACTGCAGTCGACACGGACAATATGCCGTTTGATTCACGATGCTTCACAAACAGCATATATGCCCGGTTACATCGCCAAAAAAATTCACATGCAAATGACAATTACCGCCCCTGGCCCCGCACCCCGCCGATGAACGCCCGGATGTTTTCCGAGCTCACCCCCGGCGGCATGCCGCCGCCGCACGACCAGACGATTCCGCTTTTGTCCGGGACCGATTCGAGCAGGCGTCTTGTTTCCGCCGCAACGGTCGCGGCATCCCCGGCAGCGAGGACGTCCCGCGGAGGCAGGTTACCGAGCAGGGCGACTGAGTGATTAGTCAAAGCCTGCATCTCGGGCAGCGGGACATCGAACCCCATGTTGAACAGATTGACGTTCATCTCGGGCAGGTACGATGCCGAAACCCTGCTCGGAGCGTCGTTGTGGAGAAAACGGACCGACACGTCCCTGACGAAAAGCTCCTTGAAACAGGGGAGCCCGAATGTGCGGAACTCCTCCTCTCCGAGGAATCCAATGATATCGTCGAGCAGAAAGATGCCGTCGATCGAAGGAAACGTTTCACGCTGCAGATCGATCCACTCCCTGAGAAACGAGGTGATCGTCTTGAGGAGCGTTTGCGCCTTGTCGGGCTGCATCATCATGGTGGTGAGGAACTCGGTGGACCCCATCAGATAACTCGCGATGTTGAGCGGTCCGCGCGCCACCGCGAAGCGGATCTTGTGCCCGGCCGCCTCGATCTCGGGCCGCGCCAGGCACAGCCGGTTGAGCATGAACGGCAGCAGTCCATCGGTCCGTGGATCCGGTACCTCGAGCGCATCGATGTCGTCCGCGGATTCGATGATTTTATGGGCGAACGGAAACTCGTTCGCTGGAAAACTGCATCGGGCCCCGAACGCGGAAGGTTCGGTGCACATTCCGAATTCCGACCAGAATCCCGGCAGGACCATGACCTCGGGAAATTCGTTCACCACCTTGAAGTTCGCCGAGAGCCACAGCTTGTCGCTAGAGAAATAGTCGAGGATCGGGACTCCGTACCAGTTCGGAAGCCAGGGGGAGTCGACGATGAATCCGACCGGAAGCGGGCTGACTTTACCGCCTGCGATCACCTTTTTCAGTAGTTCCCATTGCGTGTCGGTCATATCTGTCCTTTCAGGCCTGTTGCGATCTATCGTTCACCGGCTCTTTCGCCGGGTCAAAACTTGTCAGTTACGGCGCTCATGTAGCGGTCGCCCGGAATCCGCAGTGCCCGAGCCCCGGCGTTCGCGGAACGCGCATTCCCGCCGTGAGCACCGGTCGCAGAAATAGGGCTCTCTGCGCACTTCCGTTCCGATGCCGATGATCCCGCTGGTGGTCTTCTTCGGCAGCATGAGCGCCGAATCCGTTACCGTCACTCCGCAGAAACCCTCAGGCAAAAAAGAAAACAGCACATGCTGTTCGACCACCGGCCAGCCGCAATATCCCGGACTGAAACGATTCGTTACCGAAAGCCCTGTCCGTGCCATCCGCTCAGCGATCATATCATGCAGCAGATCGGTAGCCCGTTCCACTGCCACCGAAGCGACCGTATCGACCAGATGCCCTTTCACCTCGTCACCCTCTGTGAACAGCCTGGCCGCCCACTCTTCCATGCCGGGTCCAATGGTGCAGGTGAATACCGCAACACGTTCGGCTTTCCTGAGCTGATAGGCGATGATTTTCCGCAGATTGAAAAACCGGTCTCCGACATGAATACCATCCGGACGGTTTTCCAAAATGACAGAATCCACTATACGGTACCCCGCACGGAGATTGCAAAGCTCCGGATATTGATCGATGA